>CAZXNF010000093.1:0-9802 GCA_964641785.1 uncultured Streptomycetaceae bacterium
GATCATCGAAGAGTGCATGCTGGCCGCCAACGTGTGCGCGTCCGCTTTCCTGGAGGAGCGCCAGCACCCGACCCTGTACCGCGTGCACGAAGGGCCGGCGCCCGAGAAGCTCGAAAACCTGCGCGAATTCCTGAAAGGCTTCGGCCTGGGGCTCGGCGGCGGCGAGAAGCCCAAAGCGAAGGACTTTGCCAAGCTGCTGGATGCGATCCGGCCCCGTCCCGACGCCAAGTTGCTGCAGACCGTCATGCTGCGCTCGCTCAAGCAGGCGGTGTACAGCCCGGAGAACAAGGGGCACTTCGGCCTCGCCTACGACGCCTACGCCCACTTCACCTCGCCGATCCGGCGATATCCCGACCTGCTGGTGCACCGCGCGATCAAGGCCGTGCTCCGCATGGACCGCTACCAGCCGGGCGACTGGAAGGCGCTGGGCGAACATTGCTCGATGACCGAGCGCCGCGCCGACGACGCGACGCGCGATGTCGAAGGCTGGCTGAAGTGCTACTACATGCAGGACCACATCGGCGCGAGCTTCACCGGCAGCATCACCGGCGTGACGGCATTCGGCGCATTCATCCTGCTGGACGACATCTATGCCGAAGGGCTGATCCACGTTTCCGAACTCGGCACGGATTACTTCCGCTTCGATCCCGTGCATCACAGCCTGGTGGGCGAGCGCACGGGCCAGGCCTATCGCCTAGCCGACCGCGTGAAGGTGAAGGTCGTACGCGTGGACCTCGACCGCGTGCGCATCGATTTCACGCTCGACGACGGCGCGGCGCGGCCGGCGAGGCCGTCGCGCCCGGCCAAGGGGCGGGGCCCGCGGCGGTGAGCGCCGGCCGCCTCATCCACGGTTTTCACGCCGTGACGGCAGCGCTGCGCAGCGGCGTGGTCGTGCACGAGCTGTACCTCGATGCCGCCCGTGCCGATGCCCGCATGCAGGACCTGCTTGCGGTGGCAAAGGCGAAAGGCGTTCGCGTCATGACCGTCGATGCGGCACGTCTGGACGGCCTGACCGGCCGGGCCCGCCACCAAGGCGTGGCTGCGCGGGTGGCCGCCACGTTGGCGCAATCCCTGGACGACGTGCTGGATGGCGTCACGGGCGACCCGCTGTTGCTGGTGCTGGACGGCATTACCGACCCGCACAACCTCGGCGCCTGCCTGCGCGTGGCCGACGCCGCCGGCGTGCATGCCGTGGTGGCCCCCAAGGATCACGCGGTGGGCATCAACGCGACGGTGTCCAAGGTGGCGAGCGGGGCGGCGGAAACAGTGCCCTACTGCATGGTGACCAACCTGGCCCGCACGCTGCGCGAACTCAAGGAACGCGCCATCTGGATCGTCGGCGCGGACGAAGCGGGGGAGCAGAGCCTGCACGAGGCCACGTTGAAAGGGCCGCTGGCATGGGTGCTCGGCGCGGAGGGGGAGGGCATGCGGCGTCTGACGCGCGAGCATTGCGACTTGCTCGTGCGCATTCCGATGCTGGGCAGCGTCGAAAGCCTCAACGTGTCGGTGGCGAGTGGGATTTGCCTTTTCGAAACGGTGCGGCAGCGAGGGTGATCGTTCGCACGAAGTCTTACTTCTCCTTCCCCTGCCTGCGGGGGAAGGTTGGGATGGGGGCGAACGTCGGCACGCAGTCATTTTTCTCCTTCCCCTGCTTGCGGGGGAAGGTTGGGATGGGGGCAGGCTTCGCACGAAGCAATCCAAGCCCTATGCTGAGTGTTTTCGGGAGGAACCAAAACCTGAAATACTGCAAGGGATAATATCGGAACTCGATCCTCAGAGACCTCAGAGACTTTATCCCCCCCCCCCTCTGGGCCGCAAACTTCTAAACTAACAGCCACACCTCCGGTCACGGGCTTGCTCTTGCACACGTGGGGCGGCACTGTGCTTGTCGACACCGCTGCGGGCCTTTATGAAGTCAACAAAGACCAGACCATCGCTATGCCGGATCGCGGAAGCAAACCGGTATACCTATCCAAAGTGCAGCCCCTCTTCGATGACAGCAGGCTGCCATCTCCCGACAAGATCGACGTCGACCTGAATAAACTGTTTGGCGATGGAAGCAGGAAGTCCGCCTCCGGCGTCCATGTGTTCGTGCGCGACGGCAAGATCGCGTTTACCGACGGCGATAAAACCCTCGAGGTTGAGCGCGGCGAGGCGGTGCGGTCGGACGGCAAGGGCGGGCGGCCGTTGGCAGATGCCGCCGCCCGAGTTCCTGGAACGCGATTCGTTGCTGCAGGAGAAGTTCTTCGACCCGAAGAACTGCAGGGCTTGCTGGGGCTGTGGTGTTAGCGCCTTCCGGCGATCTGACGTGCGAGCCGAAATAGGCCGGATCGCGCGCGGCGGTGCGTCAAATGTGCAACAAGTTTACAGAATCATTGAGAAAATCGTCACATTTGGCTATATTGCAACGGCCTAAGTCACAATTAAAACAATCGCTTGCGATATATACTTTATCTTGTTGATTAATAAGACATTCTTGGTGTCGGTCACAGCCTTGATCCTGGTTTGGGGCGGCGCCGAACTGCGCGCGGCCTACGCGCAGCCGGCCGCTTCCCCTGCATTCGAAATCAAGCGGTTTGAGGTCGTCGGCAACACCCTTCTGCCGCAGGCCCGGCTCGACGCCGCCGTGGCGCCCTTTGTCGGCACAGGCAAGGAATTCGCCGACATTCAGCGCGCGCTGGAGGCGCTTGAAGACACCTACCGGCACAGCGGCTGGGGCATCGTGCAGGTCACGCTGCCGGAGCAGGACATCACGCGCGGCGTCGTGCGCTTCAACGTGGTCGAAGCGAAGATCGGCAAGGTCAATATCGAAGGCAACCAGTTCTTCAGCGATCGCAACATCCGCTGGAGCCTGCCGTTCCTGCAGGAGGGTAAAACCCCCAACTCGCAGGACATCGCGGTCAACCTGCAGATGCTGACCGAGCAGCCGGCCAAGCAGACCACGGTGCTGCTGCGCTCGGGCGAGAAGGACGGCGAGGTCGACGCGACGGTGCGCATCGCGGACGTCAAGCCGTGGAGCGCGCTGGTCTCCATCGACAACACCGGCACCAACGCCACCGGGGTCTTCCGGCTCGGCGCGGGTTTCCAGTACGCCAACCTCACGGGCCGCGACGACGTGCTCAACCTCCAGTACGTCACTTCGCCATCCGGCGGGCACTGGAACGACGTCAAGATCTTCGGCACGGGCTATCACCTGCCGCTGTACAACCTCAAGAGCTCGATCGACCTTTTCTACGGATACTCGAACGTCAATTCCGGCACGGTGGCAGGGCTGTTCAACGTCAGCGGTTCGGGCACCATCATGGGGGGTCGCTGGAATTACTACCTGCCGAAGCTGGCGGACTACGAACACAAGATCTGGCTCGGCTTCAACTGGAACGACTTCCACAACAACGTGTCTGTGGCGGGCATCAACCTCGTGCCCGACATCGTGACCCATCCGGTCAACCTGACCTACTCTGGCCTGTGGCGGCTGCCGAAGTCAGAACTCGGGTTCTATACCAGCCTAGTGCGCAATCTTCCCGGCGGTACCGACGGGGGGCAGGCGACCTTTAATCAGACTCGTGCTGGTGCGACTGCCGGTTACTTCCTTACACGTGCAGGCTTCAATTTCGTTCAGCAACTCCCTTACGACATGCAGGTTCGCGCCAAAGTCGGCGGACAGACCACCAGCGATGCCCTCATCCCGGCCGAGCAATACGGCATTGGCGGTCCGGACAGCGTGCGCGGCTTCCTCCTGCGCCAGGCATCCAACGACAAGGGTGTCGACGGGCAGTTCGAAGTGTATTCACCGGATTTCGGCAATGCGCCAGGCTTCGGGGGCATCCGCATCCGCGCGCTGGCGTTTTTCGACTGGGGTTACGTGAAACGCAACAAGCCGCTGCCCGGCGAAACCCTCTCCCAGACGCTGTCGTCCGCCGGTGTCGGGCTGCGGATCGCCGCCCCGCGCAATTTCACGGCGCGTTTCGATTTCGCCGAAATCATCGACGGCAAGAACGTCACTGCTAACGGTGGCGGTTCGCGGACCTTCAATTTCTCGATCTCCAAGCTGTTCTAGCCTTTGCGCGGGGCACCCCCGTGTAGAAAAAAGTCCTGTATAATCCGCGACCTTTCGCAGGCTGGTAGGGGTTTTCGGCAGCATTTGCCGATGCCGCACCCGCCGCGTTCCTTGCCGCACCACCAACCGCATGGGTGGGCGGCGTCACCATCCACAAGGAGAATCACCGCATGCGACATTATGAAGTCGTGTTCATCGTCCATCCGGACCAGAGCGAGCAGGTCCCCGGCATGGTCGAGCGCTACCGCACCATGGTGCAGTCGCGCAACGGCCAGATCCACCGCCTGGAAGACTGGGGCCGCCGCCAGCTGGCCTACCCGCTCCAGAAAATCCACAAGGCCCATTACGTACTCATGAACATCGAGTGCGACCAGGAGACCTTGGTCGAGCTCGAGCATGCTTTCAAGTTCAACGATGCCGTGCTGCGCCACCTGATCGTGCTGATGTCCGAGGCCAAGACCGCACCTTCGCCGATGATGAAGGAAGAGAAGTCGAAGTCACTGACCGGCGACGACCGCGGCGAGCGTCCGCGCAGCGCCCCGGCGCTTGAAGCGTCTCCGGCGGTTGCGGCCCCGGCCGCGACGGCGTAACCAGAACCTTGAACCGGGTCGTGCTCGAAGGAACGATCTCCAGGCTAGGCGAATTGCGGCATACCCCCGGCGGGGTGCCGCTCGTCGAGTTCAGGATAGCGCACGCTTCGGAACAGACGGAAAACGGACGGGAACGGCGGGTGGAATGCGAGATGGACGCGATCGGCATCGGTGAGCTCGGCCGCAGGATTGCGGCCTTCGGGACCGGCGCGGCCGTATGCGTCACCGGATTCCTCGCCCGCCGCAGCCACAAGAGCGAGTGGCCGGTGCTACACGCCACGGCGGTGGAAGCCGCCCACGGCGCTGCAGCCGTTTCCGGCCAGACCAACGAATCAACATAGAGGGCCAGGCATCATGGCATTCAAGAGCAGGACAGGCGCAAAAGGGAAGTTCGGCAAGAAGGGCGGCAAGAACCCGCGCGGCGGCAAGCCGCTGTTCCGTCGCCGCAAGTTCTGCCGCTTCACCGCGGAGAAGATCAAGGAAATCGATTTCAAGGATATCGACCTCCTGAAGGACTTCATTGGCGAGAACGGCAAGATCATTCCCGCCCGCATCACGGGCACCAAGGCGCGCTATCAGCGCCAGCTCGGTGTGGCGATCAAGCGCGCGCGTTTCCTCGCGCTGCTGCCCTACACCGACCTGCACAACCGCGGCTAGGAGAGGACACCATCATGCAGATCATTCTCCTCGAGAAAGTCGTCAACCTGGGCGCTCTGGGCGACGTCGTGAAAGTCAAGGAAGGCTACGCGCGAAACTTCCTGATCCCGCAGGGCAAGGCCAAGCGGGCGACGCCCGCCAACCTGGCCGAGTTCGAAAAGCGCCGCGCCGAGCTGGAAACGGCGCAGGACGAAGCGCTGGTCGCGGCCAAGGCGCAGGGCGAAAAGCTCGACGGGCTCATGGTGCAGATCACGCGCAAGGCCAGCATGGACGGCAAGCTGTTCGGGTCGGTCAGCAACGTGGACATCACCGAGGCACTGCAGGCGCTGGGGCATGAAGTCCCGAAGAGCGCGATCCGCATGCCGGAGGGCCCGATCAAGGCGATCGGCGACCAGCCGCTGAAGGTGGCGCTGCACGGCGACGTGGTGGTCGGCATCACTGTTTCGGTGCTGGGAGAGCAATAACTACCGCGAACAAGCACTTAGCGGCAGGGAAAAAAGGGCTGGTGACGGCCTTTTTTTTTCGCGTAGAATTTTCTCGCGTGGCGCTTACTCGGCGAAATGCGGTGGAGTGTTTCGCTGCCGCTGTCCCCCTCCGTATCCTGAATCCTGAATCCCGAATTCTCCCCATGGTCCAGCAAGTCGTTACGCCGATCTCCCGGGATATCCAGGTCGAAAGCCTGAAGCTGCCGCCGCACTCGGTCGATGCCGAGCAATCGGTGTTGGGCGGGCTGCTGCTTGATAACGCGGCGACCGACAAGGTCGGCGACCTGCTTTCCGAGGCCGATTTCTACCGGGCCGATCATCGGCTGATCTTCCACCACATTCTGTTGCTGATCGAGGCGGGCAAGCCGGCCGACGTGCTGACCGTCGCAGAAAGCCTGGAACGCAGCGCCGAACTGGAAACGGCGGGCGGTCAGGCTTACATCGGGTCACTGGCGGTCAACACACCAAGTGCCGCCAACATCCGCCGCTACGCCGAGATCGTCCGCGATCGCTCGATTGCCCGGCAGCTCGCGGTGACCGGCGCCGAGATTTCGGAGTCCGCCTACAACCCGCTGGGACGCACCGCCGACGAACTGCTGGACAATGCGGAACGCAAGGTCTTCGAGATCGCCGAGGCGGGTGCGCGCGGCCGGCAGGGCTTCCAGGACATCAACAAGGTCACCACCGGCGTTATCGAGCGCCTGGACGTGCTCTACAACCGGGAGAACAAGACCGGCGTCACCGGCATCGCCACCGGTTTCGTCGATCTCGACGAGCGCACCGCCGGATTGCAGAAGGGCGACCTCATTATCGTCGCCGGCCGTCCTTCGATGGGCAAGACCGCGTTCGCCCTGAACATCGCCGAGCATGTCGCCCTTGACGTGCGCATGCCGGTGGCCATCTTCAGCATGGAGATGTCGGGCGAGCAGCTGGTGACCCGTCTGATCGGATCCCGCGCCCGCGTCGACGCGCACAAGATGCGCACCGGGCGGCTGGACGACAGCGACTGGACCAAGATCACCGCCGTGGTCGGCGACTTGCACGAATCATCGATCTACATTGACGAGTCCGGCGTGCTGACGCCGATCGAGCTGCGCAGCAAGGCGCGGCGCCTGCACCGCCAGATCGGCGGACCGGGGCTGGGGCTCATCATCATCGACTACCTGCAGCTGATGGACGCCAATGCCGGGCGGGCGATCGAGAACCGGGCGACCGAAATCTCCGCCATTTCGCGCTCGCTGAAAGCGCTGGCGAAGGAACTGCATGTGCCAGTGATCGCGCTGTCGCAGCTGAACCGCGGGCTTGAGCAGCGCCCCGACAAGCGGCCGGTGATGTCGGACCTGCGTGAATCAGGCGCCATCGAGCAGGATGCGGACGTCATCCTGTTCATCTACCGCGACGAGGTTTACAACAAGGAAGAAAGCAATCCGCGCCGCGGGACCGCCGAGATCATCATCGGCAAGCGGCGTAACGGCCCGATCGGCATGATCGAGCTGACCTTCCTCGGCCAGCACACGCGCTTCGAGAACTACGCGCGCGATCCCGGCGGTTATTGATCTCCGAACCGCCGCGGTGCGGCTACAGGGCTTCCGCCGCGTGGTCGGCCAGCCGCGAGCGTTCGCCGCGCAGCAGCGTGACGTGCCCGCCGTGCGCCCAGCCCTTGAAGCGGTCCACCACGTAGGTCAGCCCGGAACTGCCTTCGGTAAGGTAAGGCGTGTCGATCTGCGAGATGTTGCCGCAGCACACGACCTTGGTGCCCGGACCGGCGCGCGTGATCAGCGTCTTCATCTGCTTGGGCGTCAGGTTCTGCGCCTCGTCGATGATCAGGAACTTGTTGATGAAGGTGCGGCCGCGCATGAAGTTGAGCGATTTCACCTTGATCCGTGAGCGGATGAGGTCGCGCGTCGCGGCGCGGCCCCATTCGCCGGCCTCGTCGTCGGTCTTGTTGAGCACGTCGAGGTTGTCCTCAAGAGCCCCCATCCAGGGATTCATCTTTTCCTCTTCGGTCCCCGGCAGGAAACCGATGTCCTCGCCGACGGGAACGGTCACGCGGGTCATGATGATTTCCGAGTAGGTCTTGTGCTCCAGCGTCTGCATGAGCCCGGCGGCGAGCGTGAGGAGCGTCTTGCCGGTGCCGGCCTGGCCGAGCAGGGTGACGAAGTCGATGTCCGGATTCATCAGCGCGTTCAGCGCGAAGTTCTGTTCGCGGTTGCGCGCCGTGATGCCCCACACGTTGTTGCGCTGGTGCGAGTAGTCCTTGAGCGTCTGCAGCACGGCGGTCTTGCCCGAGACTTCCTTGACCTGCGCGTAGAGCGGCTGCTGGCCTTCCTGATAGACGAACTCGTTGACGGACAGGCTCGCGCACAACGGACCGCGCACGCGGTAGTACGTGCGGCCTTCCTGCTGCCACGACTCGACGCCCTTGCCGTGGGTGTCCCAGAAATCGGCGGGCAGTTCGCGGGTGCCGGTGTAGAGGAGGTCGGTGTCCTCGAGCACCTTGTCGTTGAAGTAATCTTCCGCTTCCAGGCCCAACGCGCGCGCCTTGATGCGCATGTTGATGTCTTTGCTGACGAGGATCACCTGCCGCTTGGGATGCTGTTCCTGCAGGTGCTTGACCACCGCGATGATCTGGTTGTCGGCCTTGCCGATGGGCAACCGCGCTGGCAACTCGGCGCTGATCGCCTCGGTCTGCAGGAAGAGCCGCCCCTTGGCGTCGCCGCCGTAGTGCTCGGCCAGCGAGATGCCGTCGCTGATGGCGACTTCGGCGCCGGTGACGATTTCGTCGAGGAAGCGGCTGGCCTGGCGGGCGTTGCGCGCGACCTCCGACATGCCCTTCTTGTGGTTGTCGAGTTCCTCCAGCGTGACCATCGGCAGGAACAGGTCGTGTTCTTCGAAGCGGAACAGGCTGGTCGGGTCGTGCATCAATACGTTGGTGTCGAGGACGAACAGTTTGACGTCGCGCGGGAGTCGTACGACGCTGGAGGCGGCTTTGCGTTGAGTCATCGAGTGGGGGCGGTGGTGGAGACGTTGAGGGGCTAGCGTAGGGTTTTCACGAAGTCGAGCACTTCCTGGGCATGGCCGGGCACCTTGACCCCGCGCCATTCGCGCGCGAGGCGGCCTTTGGCATCGATGACGAAGGTGCTGCGCTCGATGCCGCGGACCTGCTTGCCGTACATGTTTTTCATCCTGATCACGCCGAACAGCTTGCAGGCGACTTCCTCGCTGTCGGACAGCAGTTCGAAGGCGAACTGCATCTTGAGCTTGAAGTTTTCGTGGGACTTGAGACTGTCGCGCGAGATGCCGAGGATTTCGCACTTCAGCATACGGAAGGCCGGGTGCAGTTCGCGGAACTGCTCGCCCTCGGCCGTGCAGCCGGGGGTGTTGTCCTTCGGGTAGAAATAGAGGACGACGGGGTGGCCGCGGGCCGAGGCGAGGCTGAACGGCGTGCCGCGGGTGGAGGGCAGGGTGAAAGCCGGGGCGTCGGCAGGGCTGGTGTTGCTGGAACTGGAACTGTTACTCGTCGTGCTGGTGCTGGCAGTACGGGCAGTACGGGCAGTCCCAATGGAACTCGGTGAGTTCGGCATCTTGTTGCAGCGACCTCCCTGACGGCAGTGTTGGCGGATTGTTCCCTAAAAGGGGTTACGGTTGCAAGCGCGTCCCGGCTTCGGGGGCGGCGAGGAACTCGCCCTCCTGCTGCGCCATGGGGGGTGGGCCGCTAACCAGCGTACGGCCGCCCACACGGTGGCGCGGCAGCCGTTTCGGGTCGAGGGTGGCCGCGACATCGCCGACGGCCACCAGTTCGCCGCCGCGCGCGGCCCACGCCGACAGTACGGCCTCGAACACCGGCAGCAGGCGGATGCCCTCGAACTCCGCGCGCACGGTCCAGACGTGCAAGTCTTCCGGCGCGGCATCGGCCGCCGCCAGCAGGCGGTCGGGCGCCTGTGCCGGCGTGACGCGGCCGGCGCCGGACATGCCGATCAGTTCGTCGAGCGCGGGCCAGGTGGTCGGAATCT
>CAZXNF010000094.1:0-9725 GCA_964641785.1 uncultured Streptomycetaceae bacterium
GCGATGGCGGCGGAACTGCGTCTGCCGCCCGGGGCTTACCTGGCGGCCGAACTGTTCACAGCGCCGGCGTTTGCCGAGGACCTGCGCCGCTTCGCCGACCTGCTCGCGCGGAACACGAAAACCGACCAGGATTTTGCGCGCGTGCTGACCGATGCGCTGGCGCTGGCTGATCCGCAGACACGGCTCGACGCCATCCTTCCGGTCGTGCTGACCAAGGGCGGCGATTGGCGGAGCCGCAAGCCGAGCGCAGCGCAGGCGAAACGCCTGGGCGCGGAAGGCGAAAGCCTGCTGCTCGATTTGCACGGCACTTTGACCGAGCGGCTGCAGGAGGTGCTGGCCGATCTCGCCGACCAGCGCGCCTACCGCCTGAACGAAGCCGCGCTTGCCTGCGGCGTGTGCTTGCTCGCGGCCTACGAGCGGGTCAAGCGCGACCGGCAGGCGATCGATTTCGCCGACATCGAATGGCATGCCCGCCGGCTGGTGGCCGATCCCGACACCGCGGCCTACCTGCAGACCAAGCTCGACAGCCGCTACCGGCACGTGCTGCTGGATGAATTCCAGGACACGAACCCGCTGCAATGGCAGACGCTGAAGGCGTGGTTCGACGCGGCGGTCGACTCCGGCGAGCGGCCGACGATCTTTCTGGTCGGCGATCCGAAGCAGTCGATCTACCGTTTCCGGCGCGCCGAGCCGCGTCTGTTCACGGCCGCCGCGGACTATCTCGTGCATGACTTCGGCGCCGTGCGCGTGCCGAACAACGAGTCGCGGCGGTGCGCTCCGGCCGTGATCGACGCTGTCAACCAGGTGTTCGGCGGTCTGGGCGAGGCCTGTGCCGGTTTCGAGCTCCACACCGCGCACTACGGGGATAAGCCGGGCCGGGTGGAACTGCTGCCGCTCGCGCAGGACGACGACGCGACCGCAGCGGCGCCGGCAATGGCCGCCGGACTCCGCAATCCACTGCGGGCGCCCCTGGCCTCCGTCGAAGATCTGCGGCACGAGCGCGAGGCGGGGCAACTCGTCACCCGCCTGCAGGACATGGTCGGCCGCTGGCAGGTCTGGGCCGACCACCGGGGTGGGCACACACGCGCGGCGCGCTACGGCGACGTGATGATCCTCGTCCGCCGCCGCACGCACCTCGAGACCTACGAGCGCGCCCTGCGCCATGCCGGCATCCCGTTCGTCACCTCGCGGCACGGCGGTCTGCTCGAAACCCTGGAAGCGCAGGATCTCACGGCCCTGCTGGAGTTTCTCGTCGCGCCGTTCGCCGACCTCAAGCTTGCCCACGCGCTGCGCACACCGGTATTCGACTGCTCTGATGACGATCTGATTGCGCTGTCAGGCGCCGCAGGGGAGGGCAGCTGGTGGGCGCGGCTGCAGGCGCTCGCCGATGACGGTTGCAGCGCGGCGCTGGCGCGTTCGCGCGGTCTGCTCGCAGACTGGCTGGTGCTGACCGATACCCTGCCGGTGCACGACCTGCTCGATCGCATCTACTTCGAAGGCGACGTGCTGCGGCGCTACGCGGCTGCGGTGCCGGACGCCGCGCGGCTCTCGGTGCTCGCCAACCTCGAGGCCTATATGCAGCGGGCGCTCGATACCGACGCCGGCCGCTATCCCAGCCTGCCGCGCTTTCTGGACGAACTGCGCGACCTGCGCGCAGCACCCGCGCAGGAGGCGCCGGATGAAGGCATCGTCGGCGACGCCGGCAATGCCGTGCGCATCCTGACCGTGCACGGCGCCAAGGGACTGGAAGCCCCCATCGTGTGGCTGCTGGACGCGGCGGCGGGCGCCGACCATGGGCGCGGCTACGACGTGATGGTGGACTGGCCGGTGGAAGCGGCCGCGCCGTCGCACGTCTCGTTCTGGTCGCGGAGAAACGAGCGTTCCCGCGCGCAGGTCGCGCTGGCGGACCGTGAGGCCGTACAGGCCGCGCGCGAAGATCTCAACCTGCTGTACGTGGCGATGACGCGCGCGCAGCAGGTGCTGATCGTCAGCGGCTGCGACAGCACGCGCAGCACTGGCTCGTGGTACTCGCGGCTGTACGGCGCGCTGGCGCCGGAAGGCGCCGATGCGGCCGGCGGGTTCGCGTTTGGATCGGCATTGCCGCAGGCGCCGGTGGGCGTGCAGATGTCGCTGGACCCGGCCGCGGCATCGTCAGCTTCGCCGGTGCCGGCGGCGCTGCGGACTGCATTGCCCACCGGTGCGCGCCGGACGCTCGCGCCCAGCGGCGGACAGCAGTACGGCACGCTGTTTCACGCGTTGATGGAGCGGCTGACGGCGGATCCGGCCAGCGACCGCGCGGCATTCCAGCAGGCCCGCGGCGTGGACGACGCCGGGATGGACGCCCTCTGGCGCGAGGCGCAGGCGGTGCTGGTTGCCCCGGCCCTGCGGCGTTTCTTCGATCCGGCGCAGTATGTCCGCGCCCGCAACGAATTGCCGTACGTCACGGCAGCGGGGGAGCAGCGGCGCATCGACCGGCTGGTCGAGTTTGCCGACGAGATCTGGGTGTTGGACTACAAGACCGGGGAGGCGGACACGGCGCTCGAGGTCTACCGCGCGCAACTGGCGCAGTACGTCGAAGCCATGCAGGCGGTGTTCGGTGCGAAGCCGCTGCGCGCGGCACTCGTGCTGAAAGGCGGCGTGCTGGTGGCGCTCTAACCGCAGGACTGGTCAAGCAGCCGCAACCTGCTTGACGGCGCGCGCGGGTCCAGCGAAGCTCGCGCCTCTTCTCTGCGGGGGCAACACCCATGAAATCGTTCTGGATCAAATCCGTCGGTGATGGCACCGTGCTCGAATCGCGTGACGTGCCGGTCCCCACACCCGGGCCAGGCCAGTTGCTGGTGCGCGTGCACGCCGCGTCCCTCAACCGCGGCGACCTCCTGGGCCGTATCAAGCGCCACCGCTCGGACACCGCGCGGCCGGCCGGCGTCGACGCGTCCGGCGAGGTGACGGCAATCGGTGACGGCGTGACCGGCTTCAAGGTCGGCGACCGCGTGATGGTGCGCGGCAAGGGGACGTTCGCCGAATACACGGTGGCCGAAACCGTGCTGAGCACGGTGATCCCCGACCGGCTGTCCTGGGAACAGGCGGCGGCGGTGCCGATCGCCTACGTGACGGCGTATGAAGCGCTGCTGCAGTTCGGCCGCCTCCAGGCCGGGGAGTGGCTGCTGATCGCCGGCGCGTCATCCGGCGTGGGCGTGGCCTCGCTGCAGATCGCGAAGGGCATAGGCGCGAAGTCGATCGGCGTGTCCGGCTCGGCGGCCAAGCTTGCGAAGCTGAAGGCGCTGGGCCTCGACGTCGGCATCCAGGGGCGTGGCGGCGATTTCTCCACGGCGGCCATCGAGGCCACCGGCGGCAAGGGTGTGGACCTCGCAGTCAATCTGGTCGGCGGCACCGCGTTCAAGGCCTGCCAGGAGGTGTTGCGCGAGCACGGCCGGCTGGCGATCGTGGGTTATGTGGACGGTGTGATGAAAGCGGAGATTGACCTCGAGGAGGTGCACGGCAAGCGCCTGCACATCTTCGGGCTGTCGAACGCCGCGCTCACGCTGGCGGGGCGGGCGGAGGCGCAGCGCGGCTTCGTGAAGGACGTGCTGCCGATGCTGGCCGACGGCCGCATCGTGCCACTGGTGGACCGCGTGTTCCCGTTCGACGAACTGCCGGCGGCCAAGGCCTACGTGGAATCGGACGCGCTGCTGGGCAAAGTCGTCGTCAGGCTGAACTGAGGGCAATAAAAACGCCGTTTGCTCTCGCGGGCAAACGGCGTTTCTTTTTGAGCGGGTTCGAATCCCTAATCTCGAATCCCCAATCCCGCTTTTTAAAAACTACTGGATCGGCGAAAACGCCGACGGCACCAGAATCTTGTTTTCCTGGCTGTACAGCCGGTAGTCGCGGCCGCCTTCCTTCTCCGCCTTCTTGCCGGCCGGCCAGTTGCCCGTGGCGTGCGCCTTCTTGCGGGTTTCCTCGCGGTGGTTCAGCGACTCGTAGGGCCACACGTGGATGAACTTGTTGAGGTCGCCCAGCTCCGTGTACCACAGCGCGCAGGCCGGGCCGAAGGCGAGCCGCACCGGCAGCGCCGCTTCCCACGTCTTCATGATGGTCGCCAGTTCGCCGGGCTGGTAGGTGTAGGTGCGCATCTCGAAGTACGGCCCCATCTTGCCGGGTTTCAGCTCCGGCGAAAACGAGAACTGGTGCATGATGTCCGTGTGCATGTTGGTCACGAACTCGCCGATGTTCGGCGGCCAGATCTTGTCCTTGACCACGGCGGCGCGGATCTTCGCGCGTTCTTCCAGGTCCTGGTACGGCCAGACGTGGATGATCTGGTTGAGCGGGCCGATCTCGGTGTGCCAGAAAACGGCGAGCGGCGAGTAGGTCTTGCGCTTTTCGTAGGCCTCGCCGAAACGCTTTTCCACTTCGGGCAGCGAGCGGGGTTTGAGATCGTAGGTCCTCACCTCGTAGATCATGGACGTTCCTTGTTGTGGTTGCAGGGCAGGCAGGCGCGGACGGCACCGCCCGCGGGCCG
The DNA here is from genome assembly GCA_964641785.1 of uncultured Streptomycetaceae bacterium. Lineage (GTDB taxonomy): Bacteria > Pseudomonadota > Gammaproteobacteria > Burkholderiales > SG8-41 > CAZXNF01. Next base: position 4,517 of record CAZXNF010000094.1, read on the forward strand.
AAAAGTATAAACGATCAACTGCGCGGTGCTAAGCTTGAAGGCTGGAAAAGAACTAAAGACACCCGGGATCCACGCGATGGACCAAGCCGCAGCGCCCGTCACCGGCCGCGAACACTGGACGCACAAGGGCGATGTGCGCCTGTTTCTCTGGCAGAAGTCGGCGCCCGCGCCCACCCGCGGCACGCTGCTGTTCGTGCACGGCTCCTCCATGGCTTCCACGCCGGCCTTCGACTTCCAGATGCCGGGCCGGCCGGACACTTCCGTCATGGAGTGGTTCGCGTGGCAGGGCTTCGACACCTGGTGCATGGACATGGAGGGCTATGGCCGCTCGTCCAAGCACCGCGATATCAACTTCGACATCGCCACCGGCGCGGACGACCTCGCGGCCGCCACCGACTACATCCTGCGCGAACGCGGCATCGAGCGGCTGTCGATGTACGGCTGTTCCTCCGGCGCCCTGCGCGCGGGGCTGTTCGCGCAACGCCATCCCGAACGCGTCGCACGGCTCGCGCTGGACGCGCTGGTGTGGACCGGCAAGGACAGTCCGACGCTGGCCGAGCGTGCGAAGAAGCTGCCGCAGTACCTCGCCAGCAACCGGCGGCCGATCGACCGCGCCTTCGTGCGCACCATTTTCACCCGCGACCACCACGGCGGCGGCGCGGACGCGGCGGTGATCGAGGCGTTTGCCGATGCGATCCTCGCGCTCGACGACTCCGTGCCCACCGGCACCTACGTGGACATGTGTTCGAAGCTGCCGCTGATGGACCCGGCGCGCATCCTCTGTCCGGTGCTGGTGATGCGCGGACAGTACGACGGCATCGCCGCCTTCGACGACGTGCTGGCGTTCTTCCAGCGCCTGCCCAACCCGGACAAGCAATTCGCGGTGATGCCGGGCATGGCGCATAACAGTCTCAAGCAGAACAACTACCGCATCGCCTACCACCTGCTGTATTCCTTTCTGACGCAGCCGGAGCCTGTGTATCGCGGCTAGAGGGCGTGCTCGACGCGCTTGTTGCTTGATGGGTGCCGGTCGAATTCACGGGAGCGATCATGTTGTTACGTGCGATGCAATGGGGCTTGGGCATGGCCATGGCGGCGGGCATGGGCGCAGGCCATGCGCAGGAAGCGGCACGGCCGATCCGGCTGGTGGTGCCGTATGCGGCGGGCGGTTCCACCGACGTGCTGGCGCGCGTGGTCGGACAGAAACTGTCGGAGATGCGCGGACAGGGCGTGGTGACGGACAACCGGCCTGGCGGTGGCACGCTGATCGCCACCGAAATCGTGGCGCGCGCGGCGCCGGACGGCACCACGCTGCTGATGGCCACGCCGGCGCTGTCAGTGATGCCCGCGCTGTTCCAGAAACTTCCGTACGACGTGACGAAGGACTTCGTGGCCGTCACCAACATCGCCGGCACCAGCAACGTGCTGGTGGTGCATCCGGGCTCCGCGGCGCAGAGCGTGAAGGAATTCGTCGCGCTGGCGAAAGCCAACCCGGGCAAGTACACCTACGGCTCCAGCGGGATCGGCGGCGCGAGCCACCTCGCCAGCGAACTGTTCCGGAGCATGGCGGGCATCGACGTGGTGCACGTGCCGTACAAGGGCGGCGCGCTGGCGGTGACCGACATGCTGGGCGGGCGCCTGACCTTTATCTTCGCGAACCTGACGACGGCGCAGCCCCATATCCGCTCCGGCAAGCTGCGCGCGCTCGGCATCGGCACCGAGAAGCGCTCGATCATCATGCCGGAGCTGCCGACGATCGCGGAGGCTGGCGTTCCCGGCTACGAGGCGAACAACTGGAACGGCGTCATCGCGCCGCGCGGCACCCCGCGCGCGACCGTGGACAAGCTGCAGCGCGACATCGCAATCATCGTGGCCATGCCCGACATCCGCGAGAAGCTGCTGGCCGCCGCGTTCGAGCCCATCGCGGACACGCCCGCGCAGTTCGCGCGCTATCTGGAAACGGAGCGGGTAAAGTGGGGCAAGGTGGTCAAGGACGCCGGCGTGAAGCCGGAGTGATCCGGCGTACAATCAGCGCAGTTGAAATGCACCGCTTGAACCAACCCTCTTAGTCCTCAGTCCTGATCGCTCGCTCCTCACCCATGAGCATGACCGCCGTCGAGAAAGTCCTCGCGCGCGCGAGCGGAAAATCCGTCCTGCGCGCCGGCGACGTCGTCTATCCCGTTCCCGACTGGATCATGATCCACGACGGTGTGGTCATGGGCGCCAAGCGCGAACTCGACGCCATCGGCATCAACCGGCTCGCCGCGCCGGATAAGGTGCTGATGGTGAGCGACCATGACGTCATCTACGGCAGCGCCGCCGCCGCCGAGCGCGGCGCGTTCAACCGCAAGGCGGCGCAGGCGTGGGGTGTGAAGCACTTCTTCGAGGCGGGGCAGGGCGGCCACGGCCACATCTTCCCCATGGAATCGGGGCTGGTGCTGCCGGGCAGCTTCTATTTCGACAACGACCGCCATGCCACCAACGCCGGCGCCATCGGCGCCTTCGGCTTCCGCATGGGCGCGGAGATCAGCCGCGTGCTGGCCACCGGCACCAACTGGGTGATGGTGCCCAAGACCGTACGGTTGACGATCAAGGGCCACTTGCAGCCGGGCGTGCATGCGCGCGATCTCGGTTTCCATATCGCCAGCCTGATCGACAAACAGGTGCTGGCCGCCGACCTCGACTACCGGGTGCTCGAATACGCGGGCGATCTCGACCAGTTCCGGCTGGCCGGGCGCGCCGCGCTTTGCAGCTCGCCGACCGAGATGCGCGCGTATGGCGTGTTCATCCCGCCGTCGAAGGCGATTCTTGCCTTTGCCGAAGCCCGGGCGCAGCGGCCCTACGCTGCGGTTTATGCCGACGCCGATGCGCATTACGAGGCCGACCTGAGCGTCAAGGTAGACACGCTGGAGCCGCAGATCGCGCTGCCCGGAGGCGTGCAGAACGCGGTCGATCTCTCCACCGTGGCTGGCCAGCCAGTCAGCCACGCTTTCATCGGCTCCTGCGGCTCCGGCATGTACGACGATCTGGTGATGGCGGCGGGCATCCTCAAGGGCCGCAAGGTGGCAAGCGGCGTGCGGCTCTTCATCGTTCCGGGCTCGCAGCGCTCGACGCAGCGCCTCGCCGCAGACGGGCTCATGCAGGTCCTGCTGGACGCGGGCGCGATCCTGCTGCCGGCGGGTTGCGGCCCCTGCAACGATGCCGTGATCGGGCCAGTGGCTTCGGGCGAAGTGTCGATTTCCACCGCCGCCAACAACAACGCGGGCCGCTTTGGCGCGCGCGATGCAAAGCTCTATCTGGGCAATCCAGCCACGGTCGCCGCGTCGGCGGTCGCCGGGAAGATCGCGGACCCGCGCGAGTTCGCCGCCGCGGCGGACGTGATGCGCTTCGCGGAGGCGGTGTGAGCCACGGAGCAGGGGCCCCGGCGCGGTTGTCGGGGATGCGAGCAAGGCGAATCGCCGAGAGCTGCCGAAGCACGAACCATTTGCGCACCGATGCGGGATCGGAGGCAGCCAAGTGATGGCCGACGATCAATGGGTGCTGCGCGGGCGCTGCTACAAGCTGGGCCATGACGTCCCGCATCCCGGCGGCGTCATCCCGCAGCGCTACATCGTCGCCCGCTGCTTCGACCCGGCCGAACTCATCCCACACCTGTTTGAGGAGACCGATCCGGGCTTTCACTCGCGCGCGAAGGCGGGCGACATCATCGTCGCCGGCCGCAACTTCGGCATGGGCCCGAAAATGAACGGCTACATCGCCATGCAGGCGCTGGGACTCGGCCTCGTGTGCGAATCGATGCCTTTTTTGGCCTATCGTGCCGCGATCGGCGCGGGCCTCAAGGTGATGATGGATTGTCCCGCGGCGACGGACCTCTGCGAGACGGGCGACGAGCTCGAAGTGGATTTCCGCAACGGTTTCTTCATCAACCACACCCGCAACGTCCGGCGGGAGTATCCGCCGGTCCCCGACGCGCTGCTTGAACTCGTGGAGCGCGGTGGCAACACCGGCTGGTTGAAACATTGGGCCGCCACCGGGCACGGACAGAATTCAGGCTGAGCCTTTATGCTGACATCCCGATTCGTTGCGATCTGCCTGCTGTCGGCCGCGCCGTTTGCCATTGCGCAAAGCCGCTATCCGGATCGGCCGGTCCGCATCATCGTGCCGTATACGGCAGGCGGCAGCGCGGACACGCTGGCACGGGCCACGGCCGAGCGCCTGAGCGTCACCCTGGGGCAGTCGTTCATCGTCGACAACAGGACCGGCGGCGCGGGCAACATCGGCACCGAACTGGTCGCGCGCGCAACGCCCGACGGTTACACCTTGCTGCTGGGCTTCATCGGCAACCTCGCCATCGGCCCGAGTTATTACGCAAAGCTCCCGTTCGATGCGGTCAAGGATTTTGCGCCGATCACGGAGCTGGCAGGCGTGCACAACCTGCTTGTGGTGCATCCGGCCGTGCCCGCGCGGGATTTCAGGGAGTTCCTGGTGTACGTCAAAGCCAATCCCAGGAAACTCAATTTTTCTTCCGCAGGCGTCGCCAGTGCTGGACACCTCGCCGGCGAGCTGCTCAACGCCGCCGGCGGCCTCGAGATGGTGCACGTCCCTTACAAGGGCGGCAGCCAGGCGCTGACGGACCTGCTGGGCGGGCACATCCAGGCCATGTTCAGCGGGGGCTCCGTATTGCCGCATGTCCGTACCGGCAAGCTCCTGGCGCTCGCCAGTTGCGGGGCAAAACGATCCGCGGTGATGCCCGAGGTGCCGACGATCGCGGAATCCGGCTTTCCGGGCTTCGAGGCCACCGGCTGGTTCGGGTTGCTCGCGCCCGCGGGAACGCCCAAGCCGGTCATCGCGCGCATCTACGCGGAAACGACCGACATGCTGCGCACGCCGGCGATCCGGGACCGGCTCCAGCACGCCGGCTTCGATCTGGTGGGCAGCACGCCCGACCAGTTCGCTGCTTACATCCGCAGCGAAATCGCGAAGTGGTCGAAGGTCGTCAAGGCGGCCGGGGTGAAACCGGAATAGTCTGCGTTTCTGCGCGCTAATGCGGCCGTGACAACCCGGTTTTCCCGATCGCCGCATTCACCTTCGGCATCACCTTTTCGGCCATCAGCGTGATCGACCGTTTCGCCAGCGCCGGGTCCACCCAGTCCATGCCGGCGTAGACGATTTCGCCGAAATCGCCCGTTTCCTCGCGAAGCTTCAGCAG
>CAZXNF010000095.1:0-1542 GCA_964641785.1 uncultured Streptomycetaceae bacterium
GTGCTCATCATCACCGGCGCCGGCAGCGCGTTCTCCGCCGGTGGCAACATCAAGCCCATGCGCCAGCGCGCCAGGGGACCCGCCTTCGAGCTGCAGCAGAACTACAAGAAGGGCGTCCAGCGCATCCCGCGCGCCCTGCAGTCCTGCGACATTCCCGTGATCGCCGCCGTGAACGGCCCGGCGATCGGCGCCGGGTTCGACCTCGCCAACATGTGCGACATCCGCATCGGCTCGACCAACGCGCAGTTCGGCGAGACCTTCGCCAACCTCGGCCTGATCGCCGGCGACGGTGGCGCGCTGTTCCTGCGCCGCCTGGTGGGCCCGCAACGCGCGGCGGAACTCACCTTCACCGGCCGCATCGTCAAGGCCGAGGAGGCGCTCGCGCTCGGCCTCCTGCTCGAAGTTACGGCCCCCGACGCGCTGCTCGCGCGCGCGAAGGAGCTCGCCGGCAAGATCGCCGCCAAGCCGCCGCTCGCGCTGCGCTACGCCAAGCGCCTGCTGAAACTCGCGGAACACCAGGAGGTGGACGAGCATCTCGAAGCCAGCGCGGCCTACCAGGCGATCTGTCACAAGACGGACGACCACCAGGAAGCGCTGACGGCGTTTTTCGAGAAGCGTGCGGGCCAATTCCAGGGCCGTTGATTGATGCGCTGGCTCACGGCCTGCCTGCTCGTGGCGCTCGCGGCCGCCCCCATCGTCGCGCCGGCGCAGGAGCGCAAGTTCGAGCCGGTGGACGAGGGCGCGGCCGATCCGTCGTGGCTGCAGTTCCGGACGCGGCTGATGACGGCGCTGGAACGCAAGGACGCGAAGGCCGTGCTGGGCACGCTCGACCCCAAGATCCGTAACGGCGAAGGCCGGGCGGAAGGCATCGCGGGATTCCGCAAGATCTGGGATTTCGACAAGGACCCCGGACGTCTCTACACCGAGTTGCGGCGCCTGCTGTCTCTCGGCAGCGTCTACGTTCAGGAGGACAAGCCGCCTCCCGTGCTGTGCGCACCTTACGTGACCTTCAAATGGCCGGACGACGTGGACCCGCTAGGCCATGGCGCGATCATCGTGCGCGAGGCGCTGGTCAAGGCGAAACCGGGCAACCGTTCCGACACCGTGGCCATGCTGGGCCCCGTGCTCGTCGAAGTAACCGACTGGGAAGTCGCCGACGAGGACCCGAAATCCCCGCAGAAGTGGGTGAAGATCACCACCAAGGCAGGCCCCGGCTACGTCCCGGAGGAACAACTGCGCAGCGCGGTCGAGCACCGCGCCTGCTTCCGCCGCAGCAGCACCGGCTGGCGCATGGTCGTGCTGCTCTCGGGCGACTGAGCGCCATGGCCGCCAGGGACGCATTCGGACCGGCGCTGGCGGAAATGGCGCGCGTGCAGGCGCCGGTCTTCGGACCCACCACCTTCCGCGCCTATCTCGACCAGCACGATCTGGCGGCGGACTCGACCGCGATCGCCGTCGAATCCCAGCGCCGCCTCGCGCCCTCTCTGCGCGACAGCGGCACGATGGTGTTCCGGCTCGGTACGCCGCCGCGCAGCAACGCCG
>CAZXNF010000095.1:1552-9645 GCA_964641785.1 uncultured Streptomycetaceae bacterium
CGCCTATCTCGACCAGCACGATCTGGCGGCGTACCGAGCCGGAACACCATCGTGCCGCTGTCGCGCAGCAACGCCGTGGTGTTTGCCCTCGCGAAAGTCGATGCCGGCTGGAGCGACTATTTCCTGCTCGATGCCGACCTCTTCGCCGGCGTGCGGCCCCGGACCTTCGCACCTCGCGGCAACGCGCACCACTTCGACCTTCTCTCGCAACTGGCCGATCTGTCCGGGAATGCCCTGGTCGCGCTGGCGGCATCGACCGGGGCGTTGGCCGAAGCCCTGCAACTGGGGGACGACCCGGTGCAGTCGGTACCGGCGGCGGGGCAGGGCCTGTTCACCTTCCCGGTCGTCGCGCGGCCGGGTCTGCCGGTCTGGACGCATCGCCGCGGACCGGTGGAGATCGACGGCGCCTTCGTCGCCAAGCGGCGCGGGGTAGACACCGTGTTCGTCGTTACTGCCCGCGCGAGCCGGACACTCGACTCGCTGGCCAAGCACAAGCTCATCTATGCAGCGCAGGCGGTCCTGGGCGCGCTGCCCGCCGGGGTGGCCATCGTCCCCGTGTATCTGCGGGTGTTGCGCCGGGCGACGCAACTGCTGTGTTATTTCGCCGAGTGCGGGCCGCGCCGCGCGGGCGATCCGCCGGAGCCCATCTCGGCGCTGGCGGTGCGCCGCACCGCCTGTTTCCTGCTGCCGCGGCCCGAGCGCGACCCCACGCTGCCGCTGAACCTCATCAGCAACTAATAGCTGGTCGGCCAGGTCCGCATCAGGTGTTGGCCGACGCCATCGGTCAACCGCAGCCGGTGGGTCTCCAGCGTGTGCTTCAGGTAATCGCGCGTGTCCCGCGGGTCGATCACATCGTGCGCCGTGTAGATGGACGCCATGTCGTAGGGCGTCGAGCCCTTGGTCATCTTCGTCACGGCTTCGCGGAACTTCTCGGGATCGTCCGGCGAGGCCCCGTAAGCGATCTGGGCACCGAACTCTGGCTTCATGAAGCTCACCTCGGCGGTGACCCAGCAGCAGACTTCGTCCGCGTTGCCGCCCGCGCCCATGTTGGAAACGGCGAGCCCGTAGCTCTTGCGTACGATGATGGAGATCTTGGGCACCGTCATCAGCGTCATGGCGTTCAGCCAGTTCATGACCTTGCCGGTCACGCCGCGCTGCTCGCCCTCGAGGCCGATCAGGAAGCCGGGCTGGTCCACAAAGAGGACGAGCGGGATGTTGAAGGAGTCGCACAGCACCATGAAGGACTGCACCTTCTGGCATTCGTCGGCGCCGATCGCGCCGCCCTTGTGCAGCGGATTGTTGGCGATGATGCCGATGGTTTTGCCGTCCAGCCGCGCCAGCGCCGTCACCACCGCCCGTGCGTACCGGGACTTCAGTTCGAACAGGGTGCCCTGGTCAACAATGCAGTTGAGTACTTTACGCATGTCGAAGACCTGGTTCGACGCCGTGGGTACGTGCTGCAGGACATCGCGCATCGCTTCGCCTGACCCCGCGGGCACCGGCGCCTCGGGCGGCGCTTCCAGGTGGTGGCTGGGCAGGTAGGACAGAAAGCGTTTGACGGCGTCGATTGCCTGTTCGTCGGTATCGACGACTTGATCAACCAGCCCGCTGGTCTCGGCATGCACCTGCCAGCCGCCGAGTTTCTCGGGATCGACCTTGTTGCCGGTGGCCATTTCGATCAGGCGCGGGCTCGACACCGCCATGATCGCGCCCTTGCGCATGACGCAGAAATCGCTCAGCACCGCGTACCACGCGGACGAGCCGAAGCAATAGCCCAGCACGGCTGCCGCCCACGGCGTTTCCCGCAGGCGCTGGTACTCGACCGGGTCGTCCTTGGAGCCGATGCTGGAGGCACCCATGACGTCGGGCATCCGGGCGCCGGTTGACTCGCCGAGGAACACCATGGGGATGCCGCGTTTGCGCGCGACCGCCTTCATGTGTTTCAGCTTCTTGATGTTGATGCCCGCGCTGGACGCGCCTTTGACGGTGAAATCGTTGGAGATCGCCGCCGCTTCACGGCCATTGATGCGGCCGTAGCCCGCGATCTTGCCGTCGGCAGGCGTCGTCGCCTTGTCTTCGTCACGGTTCGAAGTGGCGTAGAGGCCCGATTCGAGAAAGCTGCCTGCATCGAACAGCCGGTCGAGCCGCTCGCGGGCGTTGAGCACGCCCTGCGCCTTGCGCTGGGCAAGCTTCTGCGGACCGCCCATCGCGAGCGCGCGGGCCCGCCGCTCGGCGAGTACGGCCAGTTCTTTTTCGTGTGCCATCAGCGTCTGATCAGCGATCGAGCCGGTACTTGGCCAGCTTGCGCGGATCGATCTTGACGCCGATGCCGGGACCATCCGGCGTCATCAGCATGCCGTTGCGGATTTCGAGATCGCGGTCGAGCAGGTGGTCCGTGGCGTCGATGAAAGCCGAGAATTCGTGCGCGTGCTCGGCGCGGTAGCTGCAGGCGAACTGCGCGCCCGCCGCGGTGCCGATGTGCATGTCGGCCTGGGACCCGTTGTGAATGGGCGTATAGAAGGCGCGCGCCAGCGCCACGATGTCACGGCCCTGCGTGTAGCCGTTGCGGGCAACCTTGATCACGACCGAGCGGATGGCGCCGAGCTTCAGTTCGTGCAGCACGTCGTCGGGCGTAAAGCAGGAATCGTCGCCACTGATCGGGATGCGGGTCGCACGCGACACCAGCAGCTTGCCCGCGCCGTCGCGCGCAGGAATCGGCTCTTCGATCAGTGCAATGTTCACTTCCTCCAGGTCCGGCAGGACTTCCAGCAGACCCTGCGCGGTGTAGCCCTGGTTGAAGTCGATGGAGATCTCGACGTGATCGCCGACCTCTTTGCGCAACCGGCGCAGGAAGCGCACGTCCTTGTCCCGCTCGGTGCCGCCTTTGACCTTGATCGCCTTGAAGCCGAACTTTTTGATCATCTCCTGCGCTTCAGCGAGCATGTCCTTCTCGGGCGCCAGCCGCAGGCGCACGTTGACCGGCAGCGGATGCACCACGCCGCCCAGCAGGTTGGCGCAGGGGACGCCCAGCACCTTGCCCTGCGCGTCATAGCAGGCCATGTCCACGGCGCCTTTCGCGGCGGGGTTGCCCGCGAAGCCGGCGAGGATGTGGTTGATGCGCTGGGTGTCGAACACGTCGGTGCCGACCAGCTTGGGCGCGAAATGATCCTTCACGATTGCCACGATGGACGCCTGGGTATCGCCCAGAATGGTGGGGCGCGACGGTGCATCGGCGATGCCCTGGGTGCCGTCGCCCAGCGTGACGACGACCAGCACGTTGTCCACTTCCTTGATCTCGCCGCGCGCCCACTTGATGGGCTTGGTGAGCGGGATGGCGTAGGGAATTGCCTCGATGGACCGGATGTCGAGATCACCGACTTTCTGGCTGCCGCGTTTGGTCATTGCCTGATGCCTATTCCAGTCGGAGATTGAGCTGCTTGATCAGGCCGCTCCAGCGGGCGCTTTCCGTGCGTGCGCTGGCCGCGGCCGCATCCGGGGTACCGCCGGCGGGCTCCGCGCCGTCCGCGGCAAGGCTCTGCCGCACCTCGGGCAACTGCAGGATCCGATTCGCCTCCCGATTGAGCTTGGCGACGATGGCGGGCGACGTTTTTGCCGGCACCATCACGCCGAACCAGCCGGCCGCCTGGTAACCGGGCAGTCCTGATTCCGAAACGGTGGCGATGTCCGGGGCGAGGCCGGAGCGCTTCGCACTGGTGACGGCGAGCCCCCGCAACTTGCCGGCCTTCACGTGCGGCATGGCCACGGGAAACGCCGACAACACGAGCTGCACTTGACCGCCGAGCAGATCGGTCACTGCCGGCGCCACGCCCTTGTATGGGATGTGCACGAAGTCAACGCCCGCCTGCTGCTTGAACAGCTCGACGAACAGGTGGTTCCACGTTCCCGCGCCCGGCGAGCCGTAATTGAGCTTGCCCGGATGGCTTTTGGCGAAAGCGATCAGCTCCGCCACCGACTTCACCGCTACTGCCGGATGCGCCACCAGGATTCCGGCCGGCTCGGAGACCAGCACGACTGGCGCGAGGTCACGCAGGGGCTCGTAACCCAGCCGCGGGTACAGATTGCGCGCGACGATGACACTGCCAAACGAGCCCATGACCAGCGTATAGCCGTCGGCCGGCGAACGGGCTGCGAGTTCCGTGCCGACCGTGCCGCCGGCGCCCGGACGGTTGTCGATGATGAACTGCTGCCCCCAGGCCTCGGCGAACTTCTGTCCCAGCAGACGGGACAGGATGTCGGTATTGCCGCCCGGCGCAAACGGCACGATGAAGCGCACCGGCTTGGTCGGATAGGCCGGTCCGGCATCGGCCGCGCCCGCCTCCGCGATCCCCGCGGTCAGGGTCAGCGCCGCCAGCGCTGCAGGTATCAGCTTGGTCTTCATCGGCTTGGTCTCCTCAGTAGCTGGTCGGCCAGTTGCGCAGCAGATGCTGGCCCACGCCCTTGCTCATGCGCATGCGGTGTACTTCCAGCGTGCGAACCAGGTAGTCGCGGGTCTCGCGCGGGTCGATCACGGCCTGGGTTTCGTAGAGCTCGGCCAGCCCCCACGGCGAGGTGTCGCGCTGCACTTCCTTGATCAGTTCGGCGAAGCGCTCGGGGTCGTCCTCGCGCTTCACGCCGTACAGCACGTTCACGCTGACGGCCGGGTCCATGAAGCCGAGGTCGGCGGACGGCCAGCAGGCCACTTCGTCGGCGCCTTTGCCGCCGGCCATGTTGATGTAGGCCTGACCGTAACTCTTGCGCAGGATGATGGCGATCTTCGGCACCGTCACCAACGACATCGCGTTCATCCAGTTGATGACCTTGCCCGGCATGCCGCGCAGTTCGCCCTCGACCCCGATCAGGAAGCCCGGTACGTCGACCAGAAACACCAGCGGCAAGTTGAACGAGTCGCACAGCACCATGAAGCTCGTGACCTTCTGGCAGGCGTCGGCGTCGAGCGCGCCGCCCTTGAACAAAGGATTGTTGGCGATGAAGCCGACCGCTTTCCCGCCGATGCGGCCGAAGACGGTCGCAATCGAACGGCCGTAACGGGCCTTGAGCTCGAAAGTGGAATCCTTGTCCGCGACCGCCTCGATCACGCGCCGCACGTCGTAGACCTGGTTGCGCGCCTCGGGGACGATTTCCAGCATGCGCTTGCAGGCGTCGTCGGAGCCGGCCGGCACCGGCGCTTCCGGCGGCGCTTCGCTGTGATGGCCGGGCAGGTAGGAGAGAAAGCGCTTGATCGCGTCGAGCGCTTCCTGGTCGGTGTCCACCGCAAGATCGGCCAGCCCGGATACGCCGGTCAACAACTTCCAGCCGCCGAGGTCCTCGGCTTCGATCGGCCTGTTGATCGCGATCGAGGTCACATTGGGGCTGGCGATCGCCATGATCGCGCCCTTGCGCATGACTACGAAATCCGACATCGCCGAATACCACGTCGACGAGCCGTAGCACTGCCCCAGCAGGGCCGAAGCCCACGGCGACTCGCGCAGGCGCTGGTACTCCAACGGATCCTGGGCGATGGTCGCGCGGCCGGCGGCGCCCATGCGGTCAGGCATGCGCGCACCGGACGATTCGCCGAGGAACACGAGTGGCATGCCGCGCTTGTTCGCGACCTGCTTCACGTGCTTGATCTTCTTCATGTTGATTACAGCGGACGAGGCGCCGAGCACGGTGAAGTCGTTGGAGACGACCGCCACTTCGCGCCCGTGAATCTTGCCGAAACCGGCGATCTTGCCGTCCGCGGGCGATTTTTCCCGCACCTCGGGACGCAGGGCTTTCGCGAACAGCCCGGACTCATGAAAGCTGCCGCGGTCGAGCAGCCCGTCGAGACGCTCGCGCGCATTCATCACGCCGGCCTCGCGACGTTTGGCGAGCTTTGCCGGTCCGCCCATGCCCAGGGCCTTGGCTTTGTGGGCTTCGAGGTCCTTGATCAGATCTTCATGTGCCACGGTGCTGTTACCTTTTCAATTGCTTGATCATCTGGCGTGCAATCACCAGCTGCTGAATCTGGCTGGTGCCTTCGTAGAGCCGGAACAGGCGCACGTCCCGATAGAAACGCTCGATGGCGTATTCCTGCATGTAGCCGGCGCCGCCGTGCATCTGCACACAGCGGTCGGCGACGCGGCCGCACATCTCGGAAGCGTAATACTTGCAGCATGACGCCTCCAGCGTCACGTCCTCGCCGGCATCGCGCTGGCGCGCGGACTCGACGGTCATGCTGCGGGCGGCGAGCAGCTCGGTGCGGCAGTCCGCCAGCATGGCCTGCACCAGCTGGAATTCGCCGACCGGCTGACCGAACTGGCGGCGCTCCATGACGTAATGCAGCGTGTCATCGAGCATGCGGTCGGCCGCGCCGACACAGACGGCGGCGATCGTCAGGCGCGCCTTGTCGAGCACCTTCATCGCCGTCTTGAAGCCGAGGTTTTCCTTGCCGCCGATGAGGTTGGCGGCCGGCACACGGACGTTGTCGAAGACGACGTCCGCCGTATGCGAGCCGCGCTGGCCCATCTTGCGGTCGGGCTTGCCGACCGTGAGGCCAGGGGAGTCGCGCTCCACGATGAAAGCCGAAACGCCGCGGGCGTCCTTTGACTGCAGGTCGGTGCGCGCCATCACCGTGAAGATGCCGGCTTCCGGCGCGTTGGTGATGTAGCGCTTGGCGCCGTTCAGCACGTAATGGTCGCCGTCGCGTACCGCGCGCGTCGTCAGCGAACCGGCGTCGGAGCCGGCACCGGGCTCGGTAAGGGCGAAAGAACCGATCAGTTCCCCGCGCGCGAGCCGCGGCAGCCAGGTCTTCTTCTGCGCCGCGGTGCCGTCGATCACGATCCCCAGCGAACCGATGCCGTTGTTGGTGCCCATGATGGAGCGGAAGGCCGGCGAGGCGCGGCACAGTTCCATCGCCACCAGCACTTCCTCTTCCATGGTCAGGCCGAGGCCGCCGTATTCCTCGGGCACGGTCAGCCCGAACAGGCCCATGCCCTTCATTTCAGCCAGGATATCGGCGGGGATTTCGTCGGTCTCGCAGACCTCCGCCTCGCGCGGGATCAGTTTGTCGCGGGTGAAGCGGCGCAGCGTATCAAGGAGCAGGGAAAACGATTCAGTGTCGCGGATCATTTACGGGTGATGAGTGATGGGGAATGGGGAATGGGGAATGGAAAAAAACAACGCGCGATACGCAAACGGTTGACGGTTGCCGCTCTTCGCCCCTTGCTCAGAGCTCATCACCCATGATCGGTCTCCGCTATTGCAGTTCGACCCTGGCGTCCTTGATGACCTTCGCCCACTTTCCGATCTCGAGCTTCATGAACGCCCCGAACTCGGCAGGGCTGCTGCCCACGGGCTCGGCGCCCAGACCCGCCAGGCGTTCGGCAACGTCGGGCTGCTTGAGGATTTTCTGCGTTTCCGCCGCGAGCTTGTCCACGATGGCCTTCGGCGTCCCGGCGGGCGCGACCAAGCCGAACCAGGCGGCGGCGTCATAGCCGGCGACACCCGCCTCCGCGATCGTCGGCACGTCCGGCAACGCCGGCGAGCGCTTCGCGGGGCTTACCGCAAGCGCGCGGATGCGGCCCGCCTTCACCTGCGGCAGATAGGGCGGCATGTTGTCGATGGTGACGATGATCTGGCCGGCGATCAGATCCTGGAGCACCCCCGCGCTGCCCTTGTAGGGAATGTGCACGATGTCGGTGCCCGTCATGGACTTGAACAGTTCCATGGACATATGGGCCGTCGAGCCGAGGCCCGGCGAACCGTAGGAGAACTTGCCCGGGCTTGCCTTGAGGTAGGCAACGAGTTCCTTGACGGTCTTGACCGGCACATTGGTGTTGACGACCATGATGTTGGGCACCATCGCCACCAGACTGATCGGCGTGAAGTCCTTGACCGCATCCCAGGTCAGCTTGCGGTAGAGGCTCGGATTCACGCCGTGCGATCCCGCCGTCACCATCAGCAGGGTAAAGCCGTCGGGCGTTGCTCGTGCCGCGACCTCGGTGCCGATATTTCCGTTAGCGCCGGGCCGGTTCTCCACGATCACCGGCTGGCCCCATGCCTCGCTCATCTTCTGGCCGACCGCGCGCGCCAGGATGTCGGTCGCGCCGGCC
>CAZXNF010000096.1:0-9610 GCA_964641785.1 uncultured Streptomycetaceae bacterium
CGGCATCGCCATGGGCACGGGAACGGACGTGGCAATGAACAGCGCGCAGGTCACGCTGGTGAAAGGCGACCTGCGCGGCATCGCCACCGCGCGGGCGCTGTCGGTCGCCACCATCGCCAACATGCGGCAGAACCTGGCCTTCGCGTTCTTCTACAACGCGCTCGGCGTGCCGCTCGCGGCGGGCGTGCTGTATCCGCTCACCGGCTGGCTGCTGTCGCCGATGATCGCGGCGCTGGCGATGAGTCTCAGTTCGGTCAGCGTGATCTCCAATGCGCTGCGGCTGCGCAATGCAAGGCTGGAGCCCGCGTCGGGCTAGGCGGCGTTGCGGGGCAGCGTCAGGGTGGCTTCCAGTCCGCCCTGTTCCCGATTGCGGAGCCTGAGCTGGCCCCCGTGGGCTTCTACAATGCTGCGCGCGATGGTCAGTCCGAGGCCCGTCCCGCCGGTGTCGCGGTTGCGTGAAGGTTCCGCGCGGTAGTACGGCTCGAAGACCTTTTCGAGGTCGTTCTTGTCGAGCCCGGGCCCCTCGTCTTCGATCCGGATTTCCAGGCGTACCGCGCTGTCGTCCACCACGACGCGCGCCACCTTGCCGTACTTGATCGCGTTATCGAGGAGATTGCCCAGGCATCGCTTCAGCGCCTGCGCGTCCCCGTGGTAGGGCCCGCGCGGTGAACCTGTGATGCTCACCGTGCCGCCCGTCTCCTGCAGGTCGAGTTGCAGGCTTTCCAGCAACGCGGCGACATCCACCGGGCGTCTCGGCTCGCCGCTTTCCATGCCGCGCAGGAAATCCAGCGTCGTGCCGACCATGGACTCCAGTTCCTGCAGGTTGTCGGTGAACTTTGCCCGCTGGTGCGCATCGTCGAGCAGCTCGGCACGCAGCCGCAGTCGGGTGATCGGTGTTTTCAAGTCATGCGACATGGCGGCGAGCACCCGCGTGCGGTCGCGGATGTAACCTGCCAACCGGGCCTGCATGGTGTTGAAGGCCCGCGCGGCGCGGATCACTTCGAGGGGGCCCTGTTCCCGCAGGGGCGGACGGTCGATGTCCCTGCCGAGTTCCTCGGCCGCGTCGGCGAGGGTATTGAGCGGTCGCGTGACCCAACGGACCGCGATGAAGGAAACCGCGACGACCGCCAGCAGCAGCACCGCGAGGCTTGCCAGCAGGCGGTACGGCCAGCTGGTGGCAGCCTGCGTTTGACGCGTGTCGAACGTCACCAGACTGCCGTCCCGCAGAGGCACCTGGGCGATGAACGTCAGTCCGGAGGTTTGCGCGTGTTGCATCATCGGCGGCACCCAGTCGGCTTTGTCGCCGTAGCCTTTGAGCGCCCGCATGGCGCCGGGCTTGAAAGGGCCGCCCTCCGTCACGCTGACCGTCACCGCGCGTCCGTCGGGGAGGAACCGCCGCAACAGGGTCCCGAACAGGGCGCCACGCGCAGCCTTTTCCGCATCCTCGCTGCGCGCGTCCAGCAACGCCTGATCGAGACGAATCGTCAGCGGCGGCACGCTCAGCACCGGCGCGATCCGGACGCGTTCTTCAGGACTCAGCGGGTCCAGCAGCCTGACGATGTCGGCGATGTGCTGCGCGGACTGCATCCCGCTCACCTGTGCGACCAGTTCGCCCCGCTCGTGCATGTGAAGCGCGAAGCTGAGGAGCTGTGCGGTCAGCAGCACCGTCAGCAGTACCAGCACCAGACGGCTGAACAGGGAGCGGGGCAGCAGGCTCATGCGGTGCCCGTCTCGACGTGTGCGGCAAATACGTAGCCCTGACCGCGCACGGTCTTGATGATGGCGGGTTCCCTGGCATCCTCACCCAGGCGCTGGCGCAGGCGGCTGACCTGCACGTCGATGGCGCGGTCGTAGGCGGCGGCATCGCGCGAGAGCATGAGGTCAATCAACTGGTCCCGCGTCAGCACGCGGTTCGGGTGCTCGAGAAAGATCCGCAGCAGCCGGAAGTCGGTGTCGCTGAGGGGAATCACCACCCCCTCCGGCGAGGTGAGGTTTCGCGTTGCCGTGTCGAGCCGCCAGTCGGCAAAGCGGAAACTATCGATGTCCGCCACCTTCATGTTTTCCGGCAGGGCGCGGCTGCGCCGCAGCACGCTTTTGATCCGCGCCAGCAACTCCCGCGGATTGAACGGCTTGGGCACGTAATCGTCGGCTCCGAGTTCAAGGCCGACGATGCGGTCGGTTTCGTCGCCGCGGGCGGTCAGCATGATGATGGGCACCTGGGAGCGGGCGCGCAGTTCGCGGCAAAGGGCGAGGCCGTCCTCGCCGGGCAGCATGAGGTCGAGGATGACGGCGTCGGGACGCGAGGTCTCGACCGCCGTGCGCAGTCCCTTGCCATCCGGCACCGCGGTGACGCGGTAGCCCTCCTTCTGGAGGTACTCCCGCAGCAGGTCGCGGATTTCCGCGTCGTCGTCCACTACCAGGATGTGATCGGGCATGGCCATGCGGGTGATTTATACCGGACGGTCCGCGCCTGCCGCGGGAGATTTGTATCGCAGTGTAGCAACCCCTCCCGGCTGCAAACCGGTGATACCAAAAGCCGGTTGCCGGAAACACCTTGCGTACCGGCTAATGCGTTAATCGAATCACTTGGAGCGCCCGGCACCGCCTCAACCCACCGAGGCAGGGCAGCCAAGTTAACCCAGTTAACCCTCCATCACCAATATGCAAAGGAAGACATCATGAAAACGCTGAACAAAGTGACCACCGGTCTCGCGCTCTCCCTCACCCTCGGCTTCGCTGCAACCGCTTCCGCCCACCCGGGCGCGATGGGCGGCGGCATGGGCCCCGGCACGCAAGGAGGCCAACAGCACCGCATGCAAGGCGCCGCGCAGCACGGCGGCAATGCCTCGGCCGGCATGCAACACGGCAAGGGTCATGCTGCAGGCATGCAGCGCGGTGAACAGGCCCCGCAAGCGGCCCAGCAACTGATGACGTCGGAAGAGCGCACTGCTGCCATGGAAAAAATGCGCAATGCGAATACCCCGGAAGAACGCCAGCAGATCGCCATGGCCAACCGTGCCGAAATGCAGAAGCGCGCTGCCGAAAAGGGCATCACGCTGCCGGAACAGCGTGGTCCGCAAGGCCGCGCAGGCATGGGCAGGAACACCCCCCCGGCGTCCACCGAGCACGTGCACTAGGCAACCACGGGCGGGGCGGCAGCATTCGCCCCGCCGCTTTGTTTACCTACCTTGGAGGAATACGCACATGAATCACTTCAGCCAGATAGTCATAGCCGTCGCCGCCGCTATTGTTTTCACCGCGGCCGCACTGGCGCAAACGCCGGGGAACGGGCCCGGCATGGGTCGCAGCCCGATGATGGGGCAAGGCATGGGCCACGGTCCCACGGCAATGCTGACCACGCAGGACCCCGGTTCGGCCGCCGACATGGACGTGGTGATGAACCTGGTGCACGACAACACCAAAATCCGGCGCACCGTCACCAACCTGCCCGACGGCATCAGGACCGTCACCGAATCCAACGACCCGAAGGTGGCGCAGGACATCAAGGCGCATGTCGCCAGCATGTCGGCGAGGCTGAAGGACGGACGCGAGTTCAACCTCTTCAGCACCACGCTGCCGGTGCTCTTCGACAACGCGGACAAGATCAAATCCGTGGTCGAAATGACCGACAAGGGCTCCATCGTGACCCGCACGTCCACGGATGCCAAAGTCGTGGCCGCCTTGCAGGCCCACGCCGGTGAAGTGAGCGAACTCGTGCGGGACGGCACGGCCGGGATGCATCGCGGCATGCTGGCGCGCATGGCCATGGGCCCCGGGGGGCCGCGGGGTGCTGCCCGCTCCGGCAATCCGGCGCAATCGCAACACACGCACTGACCCTGAGCCGCCGACGCAACGTGCCTATCGCACCGGCGGCGCGCCTCTGCAACCCTCACATGGAGCAAGCTGCATGATCGCGTTCAAACCCGCCCGCGCCTGCCTGCTCGTCCTGCTCTGCGCACTTCCGGCCGCGGCGCAATCTCCGCACACGCACGATCACAGCTTCGGCGACGCGCAGAAGTGGGCGCAGGTGTTCGACGATCCGAGGCGCGATGCCTGGCAGAAGCCGCACGAGGTGATCCAGGCGCTGGCGCTGAAACCCGATGCGATCGTCGTCGACATCGGCTCCGGAACCGGTTATTTCGCGACGCGCTTCGCGCATAGGGTGTCCAGGGGTCGCGTGTACGGCGTCGATACCGAACCGGACATGGTGAAGTACCTCGCCGAGCGCGCTAAGAAAGCGGGGCTGAAGAACGTCGTTGCGCTGCAGGCCAAACCCGGTGACCCGAATCTGCCCGAGAAGGCGGATCTCGTCATTCTGGTGGACGTCTACCATCACGTCGAAAACCGCGAGCGCTATTTCAGCAAACTGCGCGCGTCGCTCAGGCCGGGCGGCCGCGTCGCCATCATCGACTTTCGCATGGACTCGCCGGAGGGGCCGCCGAAGGCAGCGCGCATTCCTCCGGAGCAGGTGAAGTCCGAACTGGGAAAGGCGGGTTACACGCTCGATGGTGAACACGCTTTTCTCACGAACCAGTATTTTCTGGTGTTTCGTCCGGCGATGCGCTGACGGGTCGGACCCTGCGGGTGCGGGACTGCGGGCGGTGTAGTATTGGTTGCTTCGGTGTTCTACCTGCTGAATGCCTATTTTTTCCGGATCGTCTTGTTGGCTGGCAGATGAAGCCGCGACAAAGCGATAAAAATGGACCTCATTATTGAATCGGTGCTGACCTGTCCGCGGTGCGGCTTTGCGCAGCCGGAGACCATGCCGACCGACGCGTGCCGGTACTTTCACGAATGTCGGGGCTGCCGGACGCTGATGCATCCCAAACCCGGGGATTGTTGCGTGTTCTGCAGCTACGGCTCGGTGCAGTGTCCGCCCGTTCAACAACAGCGGGGTTGCTGTTCATCCGCCTGATCCGCCTGATCCGCGGAAGACGCGGCAGCCGTTCTGCCGTTCATCCGGTCGCGTTTGCGCGGCGCCGGGTGGTAAAGCTACACTCAAGCCCGAATATGCCCAACGCTCTTAAACCAGCCGTCTGCCGCCTTCTCGTCGGCCTGTTGCTGTTCACGCAACTGGCCATCGCTGCGTACGCCTGTCCGGCCCTGTCGCCGGAGCGGCTGACGGGACCGGAGCGATCCGCGTCCGCACGCGCGGACGGCACGGACGCCGGTTGCGAACAGATGGCGCAGAGGGGCCAGGAGGATCGCGATCGCGACGCCGGCAATCCAAATCTCTGCGCCGGGCATTGCCATGCCGGCGAGCAGGCCACCGATCGCACGCCGGCCACCGCACTGTCGCCGCTGCTGTTGACCGGTCTTTACATCGTAGCCCTCCCCCGTGACACGTCCGCGTCTACCGCGCGGAGCATCGCCCTCGAAGTTCCGCCCGCGGCCTCCCCTCCGCCGCACGCCATCCTGCACTGCTGCTTCCGCATTTGATCGTCCAGACGCGCGTGCGCTGACGGCCCGACCGGCCGCCCGTGCACGCCTTGCGCGGCCGCTTTGCGCGGCCGTTCCCGCTCGCCGTCTGGAGGTCTTATGGCTATCGAACGTTTCGTTTCCGTCCGCCGCATGGGCGCCCGCCTGCTGTTCTCTGCCGCGCTGTTCCCGGGTCTGCACGCTGGCGCGCAGACCGCCGACACACTCACGCTCGCGCAGGCCTTGCGCACCGCCCAGGACCGCTCGCTGCAATTGCCGGCCCAGGACTCGGCCATTGCCGCCGCGCGCGACAGGGCGGTCGCGGCCGGGCAATTGCCGGACCCGACACTGAAGCTGGGCGTTAACAATCTGCCGGTCAACGGGCCGGACGCGTTCAACGTCACGCGCGACTTCATGACCATGCGGTCGGTCGGGGTGATGCAGGAGTTCACCCGCGATGACAAGCGCGCCGCGCGAGCCGCCCGGTTCGACCGCGAGGCCGACGTGGCCGAAGCCGGCCGCACGCTGGCGCTGGCGAACCTGCAGCGGGACACGGCGGCGGCCTGGCTGGACCGCTACTACCAGGAGCGCGCGCGCGACGTGCTGGTGCGCCAGCGCGATGAGACGCGCCTGCAGGTGGAGGCGGCGGATGCCGCTTACCGCGGCGGCCGCGGATCGCAGGCGGATGCGTTCGCGGCGCGCGCGGCGGTCGCGCAGATCGAGGACCGCATCGCCGTCGCCGAGCGCCAGATCGCGGTCGCCCGGGCGCAGCTCGCGCGCTGGGTGGGGGCAGCCGCGAGCCGGCCGCTGGGGGAGCGGCCGGCGACCGACCAGCTGCAACTCAAGGCGGCGGACCTCGAACAGCAACTCCTCCACCATCCGCAGATCGCCGTCATGACGCGGCAGGAGGAGGTGGCGCAGGCCGAGGCCGGGATCGCCCGCGCCAACAAGCTGACCGACTGGAGCGCGGAGCTGACCTACAGCCAGCGCGGGCCGAGCTACTCCAACATGATGTCGTTCAACGTGTCGGTGCCGCTGCAGTGGGACCAGAAGAACCGGCAGAACCGCGAGCTGGCCGCGAAGCTCGCGACGGTCGGGCAACTGCGCGCGCAGCGCGAGGAGGCGCTCCGCGCGTACTCCGCTGAGATCCAGGCGATGCTGCAGGAATGGGAGGCCAACCGCGCACGCCTGGGGCGCTACGACGGCGAGCTGATTCCGCTGGCTGGCGAGCGCACCCGCGCGACCATCGCCGCCTACCGCGGCGGCGCGGGCGCGCTCGGCGCCGTGCTGGAGGCGCGCCGCGGCGAACTCGAGACTCACCTCGAACGCATCCGTCTCGAACTGGAGATCGCCCGGCTGTGGGTGCAACTCAACTATCTGCTGCCGGCCGACCCCGCGCGGGTGGCGGCGCCCCGGTAAGCCCTGAAACTGGAGAATTCCATGCAACGCAAATCTGTCGTCATCGGCCTGCTCGCCGCCGGCGTGTTCGGTGCCGGCGGTTACGGCCTTTATTTCTTCGGCATGCAGCGCGGAATGGGCATGCAGGCGCCCGCGACCGCCGCCACCACTGCCGGCGCCGGCGCCGCTCCGCAGGGCCTGCCGCAAACCATCACCGAAGGCGAAGCGGCCACCCGCCGCCATATCAGCGCGGGCATCAAGGCCGGCGATGTCGATCCCGCCACTGGCAGCCGGGTGCTTTACTACCACGACCCGATGGTGCCCGGGAACAAGTTCGACCAGCCGGCCAAGTCGCCGTTCATGGACATGATGCTGGTGCCGAGGTACGCCGAGAGCGGCGCCGACCAGGGCAAGATCACCATCAGTCCGCGCACCCAGCAGAACCTTGGCGTGCGCACCGCGCCGGTGACTGAAGGTCTGCTGTCGCCGCGGGTCGAAGCCGTCGGCAGCATCGCGTTCAACGAGCGCGACCAGGCGATCGTGCAGGCGCGCGCCACCGGCTACGTCGAACGGTTGCACGTGCGCGCCACGCTCGACCACGTCGGCCGGGGCCAGCCGCTGGCCGACGTTTACGTGCCGGACTGGATCGCCGCGCAGGAAGAGTTTCTGTCGGTGCGGCGCATGCAGGGCACCGAGCTCGCCGCGCTGGTCGACGGCGCGCGCCAGCGCATGCGACAGGCGGGCATGAACGAGGAGCAGATCCGGCTCGTCGAGACGAGCGGCCGCACGCAGCCGCGCATCACCCTGACCGCGCCGATTGGCGGTGTGGTGGTCGAACTGCTGGCGCGCGAGGGCATGACGGTACTGCCGGGCGCGACGCTGTTCCGCATCAACGGGCTGTCCACGGTCTGGGCCAATGCCGAAGTACCGGAAAGCCAGGCCGCCCTGCTGCGTCCGGGCGCGAAGGTGACGGCGCAAAGCCCCGCGGCGCCCGGCGTCACGTTCAGCGGCCGGGTGCAGGCCATCGTGCCTGAGGTGAACGCGGCCACGCGCACGCTGAAAGCGCGCATGGAACTGGCGAACCCCGGCGCGCGGCTGATACCCGGCATGTTCGTGCAGATGCAACTGACTGACACGCGTGCGGAGAAGAGGTTGTTGGTGCCGACCGAAGCGGTGATCCAAACGGGCAAACGCACACTGGTCATGCTGGCCGAGGACAACGGCCAGTTCCGTCCGGTCGAGGTAGAGGCCGGCATCGAGAGCGGTGGCCAGACCGAGATCAAGCGCGGCCTGCAAGCAGGGCAGCAAGTGGTCGTCTCCGCGCAGTTCCTGATCGATTCGGAAGCCAGCCTGAAAGGTGTCGAAGCGCGGCTCAATAGCGTGCCGGCCGCCGCCACGCATCGCACCGCCGCGCGGGTCGAGGCCGTCAGCGGTGACACCGTCACGCTGTCCCATCCGCCGATCGCCAGCCTGCAGTGGCCCGAGATGACGATGGACTTCAAGCTGCCGCCGCCGGACCAGCGGCCGCGCGGCCTGAAGGCCGGGGAGCGGGTGGAGATCGAGTTCCGCGTGCAGGACAGCGGCGTGCCGCAGATCACCAGTGCGAAGCGCGCGGGGAGCCCGCGATGATCGCGCGCCTCATCCGCTGGTCCATCGGCAACCGTTTCCTGGTCCTGCTGGCGACGCTGCTGCTCGCCGCGTGGGGCGTGGTCAGCGTGCTCCGCACGCCGCTCGATGCGCTGCCCGACCTGTCCGACGTGCAGGTCATCATCCGCACGACCTGGCCGGGGCAGGCGCCGCGCCTCATCGAGAACCAGATCACCTATCCGCTGACGACGACGATGCTGTCGGTGCCGGGCGCGAAGACCGTGCGCGGCTACTCGTTCTTCGGGGACTCCTTCGTCTACATCATCTTCGAGGACGGCACCGATCCGTACTGGGCGCGCTCGCGCGTGCTGGAGTATCTCAATCAGGTGCAGTCGCGCCTGCCCGCCGCGGCCAAGGCCACGCTCGGGCCGGACGCCACGGGTGTCGGCTGGATCTACCAGTACGCGCTGATCGACCGCGGGGGCACGCAGGATGCCGCGCAATTGCGGGCGCTGCAGGACTGGTTCCTGAAATACGAACTGAAGAGCGTGCCCAACGTGGCCGAAGTCGCCGCTATCGGCGGCATGGTGAAGCAATACCAGGTCGTGCTCGATCCTGCAAAGCTCGCCGCGTTCAGCATTTCGCACACCCGGGTGATCGACGCGATCCAGAAAGCCAACCAGGAGGCCGGCGGCTCGGTGCTCGAACTGGGCGAGGCCGAGTACATGGTGCGCGTCTCGGGGTACCTGCAGTCGCTGGAGGACTTCCGGCAGGTGCCACTCACGACCAGCGCCGCCGGCGTGCCGGTGCGGCTGGGCGACGTGGCGCGCATCCAGTTGGGTCCCGAACTGCGGCGCGGCATCGGCGAGCTCGACGGCGAAGGCGAAGCCGTGGGCGGCGTGATCGTGATGCGTTACGGCAAAAACGCGCTCGAAACGATCGCCGCGGTGAAGGCGAAGCTCGCGTCGCTGCAGGCGAGCCTGCCCAAGGGGGTGGAGATCGTGCCGGTGTATGACCGCTCCGGTCTGATTGAGCGGGCGGTGGCGAACCTCGGCTTCAAACTGCTGGAAGAGTTCCTCGTCGTCGCGGTGGTGTGCTTCCTCTTCCTGTTCCACCTGCGCTCGGCGTTCGTCGCGATCGTGGCGCTGCCGCTCGGCATTCTCGTCGCGTTCATCGTCATGCGCTACCAGGGCGTCAACGCCAACAT
>CAZXNF010000097.1:0-9530 GCA_964641785.1 uncultured Streptomycetaceae bacterium
CTATTACTGGGTGATCCCGGCCCAGGTTGCGGGCCGCTGGGACTTCACCATCGCCGATCCCAAGGGCGAGCGCCGCTACCCCGGCGAGATCAAGCAGGCCTTCCAGGAAGTCACGCTCACCCTGCAGGACAAGGGGCGCCCGGCCAACACGTTTGACACGCGGCTCGACGGCGACCGTTTCTCGTTCGTCTGGATCGACGAGGTCGACTACAACAAACGCTGGCGCTTCGAAGGCCGGGTGGCGGGCGAAGCGATCGAGGGCACGGTGCGCGGCGAAGGCAGCTCGCCGCGCGAGCCGGTGCCCTTCCGTGCGCGCCGCACCGGCAGCTGACGCGGGACCTGCACCGATGAATGCGCCTGACCGCCTGCCGGTCACCTGGGATGACATTGCGGCCGCCGCGCGCGTGCTGGAGGGTCATGCACACCGTACGCCGGTCATGACCTCGCGCACGGTGGACGCCCGCACCGGCGCGCAGGTCTTCTTCAAGTGCGAGAACCTGCAGCGCATGGGCGCCTTCAAGTTCCGCGGCGCCTACAACGCGCTCCATCACCTCGACGCCGAGGCCAAACGCCGGGGCGTCGTCGCGTACTCTTCCGGCAACCACGCGCAGGCCGTGGCGCTGGCCGGACAGTTGCTGCACGTGCCCGCCGTCATCGTGATGCCGCATGACGCGCCGGCCGTGAAGATGGAGGCGACGCGCGCTTATGGCGCGGAAGTCGTGGTGTATCAGCGCGGGGTCGACAGCCGCGAGACGCTGGCCGCCCGCCTGGCGGGCGAACGCGGCCTGACGCTGATTCCGCCCTTCGACCATCCGCACGTGATCGCCGGGCAGGGCACAGCGGCGAAGGAACTGGTGGAGGAGACCGGCCCGCTGGACCTGCTGCTGGTGTGCTGCGGGGGCGGCGGCCTGCTGACCGGCTGCGCCACTGCGGCGAAACACCTGTCGCCGGGGGTCCGGGTGATCGGCGTCGAGCCGGCGGCCGGCGACGACGTGACGCGGTCGTTCCGTACGAAGACGCTGCAGCGTGTCGACAACCCACAGACGATCGCGGACGGCGCGCGCACCGAGTCCGCCGGGAAGATCACCTTCCCGCTGATCCTGGCCCTGGTGGATGACATGCTGACGGTGGACGACGCGGAACTGCTGGAGACCACCTTCTTTCTATGGGAGCGCATGAAAATGGTCGTGGAGCCGACGGGGGCGCTGGCCGCGGCGGCGCTGCTCAAGGGCAAGCTCGATGCGCGCGGCCAGCGCGTGGGGATCATCATTTCCGGCGGCAACGCGGATCTCAAGCTGCTGGCGCGGCACGTTTGAGGCGGGGTCTATAATCCGCGCCATGCAAGTCCTCCTCGCCAAACCCCGCGGTTTCTGCGCCGGTGTCGATCGCGCCATCGAGATCGTCGAGCGCGCGCTCGCCATCCACGGCGCGCCGATCTACGTGCGCCATGAGGTCGTGCACAACCGCTTCGTGGTCAACGACCTGAAAAGCAAGGGCGCGGTGTTCGTGGAGGAACTGACCGAGGTGCCGGAGGGCGGTACGGTGGTGTTCAGCGCGCACGGCGTGTCGCAGGCGGTACGCCGCGAAGCCGAGGGACGCGGCCTGAAGGTGTTCGACGCCACCTGCCCACTGGTGACCAAGGTGCACGTGGAAGTGGCCAAGATGCGGGAACTGCGCCGCGAGATCGTCATGATCGGGCATCGCGGCCACCCGGAAGTCGAGGGCACCATGGGGCAGAGCGCCGGCGGGATGTATCTCGTCGAATCACCTGTCGACGTCGAAACGCTCGTGGTGGGCGATCCGGAGAACCTCGGTTTCGTCACCCAGACGACGCTCTCCATGGACGATGCGGCCGCCATCATCGCCGCGCTCAAGCGGCGTTTCCCGCGCATCGTGGGCCCCAAGAAAGACGACATTTGCTACGCCACGCAGAACCGGCAGGATGCGGTGAAGGACCTCGCGCTCCGCTGCAACGTGGTGATCGTGGTCGGCTCGCCCAACAGTTCCAACTCCAACCGCCTGCGCGAGGTCGCGCAGAACCAGGGCGTGCGGGCCTACATGGTGGACAACGCCACCCAGCTCGATCCGCAATGGGTGGCCGGCGCCGCCGTGGTCGGCGTGACGGCGGGCGCCTCCGCCCCTGAAGTGCTGGTTCAGGAGGTGGTGGCCCGCCTGCGTGCGCTGGGCGCCGATACCGTGACGGAGCTTGAGGGCATCACCGAGCGCGTCACCTTCCCGCTGCCACGCAACCTCACCGCCGGCGAAACCGCCTAGGGAAGCCCTGAAAAACACTACTTTCGTCATTCCAGCGAAAGCTGGAATCCAGTGATAATCAATAAAATGGGCACCAGCTTTCGCTGGTGTGACGGGGTTATTCAGGGGTTCCCTAGTTCCCCAGGCCGTTCCGGCGCCGAGCGCCGGACGAAAAAAAAGCCCCGTGCAGGATCGCCTGCACGGGGCTTTTAATTGTCGCCGATGCGCCGGGATTACTGTTCCGGCTCCATGTACCAGTAGATCTTGGTCGCGTTGCCGATCGAGCCGACCAGGTTGGCCTTCAGCCGCGCGTCGGACACTACGATGTGGTACACGTTTTTGCCGATCACCACGATCTGGCCGGTTGAGACATACCCCCGTGTGATGAAGCCCGAGTAGTAACGGTCGGTCGGCGTCAGGCCATCGGCGGCGTTGAGGTTGAACAATCCCGCCGACAGGGCGTCGATCTCGTTCAACCGTCCTTCACCCGGCGGCGTGCACGCGTTGGTCTGCGAGAGCGGCGCGTAGGTGCCGAAGCGGAGCCTCTGGAAGAACACGGTCGGTGAGTTAACCACCTTCTCGCCGTCGTCCAGGTCGCGGTACCAGCCCTTCTTCGTCGTCAGGTCCCCCAGCACGACGCCGGTCAGGTTGCTGTTGGCGATCTGGATGAAGTCACCACCCACCAGACTCGCGGTGCTCGCGCCGGACATCGCCAGACCCACGTCACGGTCCATGATCATGGCGAACACGTCCGTGGTCGTGGCCGGAGTGGTGGTGGTGGTCAACCGCGGATGCTCCCGGTCGCCGCTGCCGATGTAAACGGCGTCGAAACGTTCCGGGTTGATCTGCTTCACCGCGGCCGGCGGGAAGAAGAGCTTCCGCTTGGGTCCTGCGGCGGCCGATAGCGTCGCCAGCAGTTTGCCCTGCCAGTTACCTGGCACGACGTCGTTGATGTCGAAGCGCCAGACGTTGCCGCCCATGTCGCCGACGTAGATCCGGTCCAGGTAGTTCTGGGCGTCGAGGTCCGAGTTGATCGCCGTGACGTCCGACGGGATCGCGTAGCTCATAGCCCCCGAGAGCAGTGTGCCCGGACCGCCGGTGCCGAACCAGCTCACCACCGTGCCGGTCTCGCCGTTGACCACGTAGACCGCCCGGCCCATGGTGTTGGCCGAGGTGGCGGGTGGAACCGCATCCTCTTGCACGTCGTAGCCGCCGCCGAAGATCACGGCGGGGGTTGTGGTGCCCAGCGCGCGGATACGACCGACCGTCGGGATGGACCAGGTCTGCCCCAGTTCGTTGTAGGCAGCCGCGCCGGCGCAGGCGCTGAGCCCCGAGCAGAGCTGCCCGCTGCCCGATTCAGCGGTGATCTTCCACTTGAACTGCGGGGCGAGCCGGTTGGTGACGTCGAGCGCGTACATCGCGCGCCCGCCGCGGCGCAGACCGAAGTAAATCCAGGCGCGGTCCGCGCCGTTGACGATGCCGTCGTTGTTCAGATCTTCCTGAAACACGGAGATGGAGCCGTCGCCGGCGTCGAGCTGCGGCCCGCTGATATCGGCCATGAGGCCCGGGATCTTGGTGATGGCCTCTTCCAGCAGGAAGGTCCACAGCTCCTGGCCGGTGATCGTGTTGACGGCGTGCAGCATGCCGTTGTTGCCCAGGTAGTACATCACCTGCACGACGGGGCTGGTGCTGATGTCGTAAGTGATCACCGCGGGCTTCGAGTGCTGCACGTCGAAGTGCGGCCATGCCCGCCACGCGGTGCAGGCCGTGCCGGTGCTGGCATCCGAGCAGGCCGCAGTGCCGGCGTCGCCGCCGAGCGCGAAGTTGATCAGCGTGGCCCGCGCCGCGTCCGTCATACCGGCATTGCCGAGCATCGTCTTCGTGATTCCGGTGTGGCTTTCGTTGAACCGGTTGCCGGGGTCCGCCAGGTTGGTGCTCCCTGAAACCCCCGACAGGAAGGTGTAGACATTGCGGGTGGACGGGTTGTAGCCGGCCGTGTTGATCAACTGATAGCCCGTGCCGCCGTTGTCAGGCGCGCTGCCGTCCGTGAGCGTGTTCGGCCCCCAGAAACTGACCGCGTTCGGGTCCACCACCACCTGCTGGGTGTTGGTCACCGGATCGACATCGATGGTCTCGATGTTCTTCGCCGGCGACGGGTTGGGCGCCGCCTTGGTGAGGATCGACTGCCCGATCAGGCACAGGCCGATGCCGGTGCCGCAGTCGGTTTCGCTCTGGCTCAACTGGTAGCGCTTGACCGTGCCTTTCCACGCCGAGGTCGGATCCGGCTGGAAGAAAGCCAGGTACACGTCGGTGGCGTTCTCCGAGCGGTTCAGCGCCGAGATCGGCACCGTCGGCGATGCCGCCGTCGGGTTCCAGTCGCGGATGGCGGTGATGGCGGCGGTGAGCGCATCGCGCAGCGTCTGGCTGTCTTCCGCCACCACGTAGGTGGCGCCGGACTTGACCGCCGCATTGGAGAGCACGGGCGAATTGCCCCCCGCGAAGCCGATCGTGTAGGTGACGACCGACTGGCGGCCGGCGATCTGGTCCGTCGTGGTATCGGTCAGGGTGTTGCGGGCACCCGGGCTGACGTCAGCGACCGACAGGAAGTAGGCGAGCTCGTCCAGCCAGATGTAGCCGCCGTCGTTCGCCGTGCCGCCAAGGTCGACCGGGCCGTAGCGCACGCCGCTGGTTTCGAACTGGTCAGTGGGGGTATCGAGCGAATTGGCGTCGATGGTGGTGCGTGTGGCGACCGTGCCGAGGACCCCCGCATGCTGCAAGCGCTTGATATCGGCGTTGGCACTCCAGTCGTCCTCCGGCCCGCCGTCCGTCAGCAGGATCACGAAGTTTTTCTGGCAGCCCGCCGGCGTGGTCGTGTTGGGGTTGTTCAGCATCGGCGAGCGGTAAAAACCAGCGCCGTAGGGACAGCCCGCGACCGCGCCCGGACAGACCGCCAGGGTGTCGCGGCCCTGGGTGACAGTGCCGCCGATGAGGGCGCTGGCCGTCAGCGTGCCGAAGCGCGGCGTGCGGCCGGAGTAGTAGCGGTACGCCTCGTAGAGCGACTCGGTCAGCGGCGTGCGCGCCGCCGCCACCACGGCGTTGACCGCCACGTTGAGCGCGGCCCGGTTGTTGAAGTCCGGCAGGTCGGTGTTGTTGCTGCCCATGCGCTGGATGCGCTGGGCAACGTTGGCCCCTTCGTTGCCCACAGAACCGGTGCAGGGGCTGGCCGCGATCTGCTGGTCGTTGATCGAGGTGAGGGCCGCCAAGGCGAGGGTCAGCGTGGTCTTCGGTGGATCGTACGTATTGTCCGGCTGGATATCGGTGATGGTGGTGATGTAAGTCGCGCCCGCCAACCCCGCGCCCGTGATGGACACGGTCTGCCCGATCGCGAACCCCGGGTTGTCCGACAACAACATGAGGCTTGCATTGGTCGCGATGTCGATCGAACCCACGGACGACGTGCAGCCCGCGGTGCGGTTGAACACCATCAGCCCGAAGCGCACCCCGTCGGTGGTGGCCACCAGGCCGGTGAGCGCATCCTTGGCGATCTGCAGCCGCGTCTTGCGGCCGATCGGATTGCCGTTCGGGCCTTTCGGGCCGAAGCGCCAGTTGAGGTAATTGACCGAGTACTGGTCCGAGCGCGCGGGGTTGCCCGCGAAGGTATTGGTGGCGGTCGTGCGGTAAGGCGCAGTGCTGTTGGCGGTGAGGTTGGCGGCGGCGTTCCAGGCCGTGGCGAACAGACGGTCCTGCACGTCCGCCAGATAGCCGCTGCCCGGGTTGCCGACGGTGCCGTCGTCCGCCTGGCAGTCGTGGACCAGCTCGCTGGTGCGGTTGATGTTCTCGAAGACCTGGTAATCGGTAGTCGAGGTGGTCGGGGTGGTGGTCCAGGTGTCCGTGGGGCAGGTGGGGCTGGCGTAGTAAGTGCATGGATTGGCGATGGCGGTGCCTTCACGGGGGTTGCAGGCGGCGAAGACGTCGCCCTTATTGCCGCAGCCGCTGGTGGCGTTGTTAAGCACTGCGCCGGCCATGGACGTGCCGCCGACGGTGAGGTTGGTGAGTCCGCTGACCGTGCAGTTGTTGTTCACCTGGTAGCTCGAAGAGCCGAAGGTGGTGGTGGGAGAGCCGGCGGCGGCGCAGCTTGCCGCGCCGAGCACAAAGCCCGCGCCGCGGCAGCTTGAGGCCGCGCCGCAGGTGCCGCCGTAATAATAGGTGCCGACACCCTCGACGTACAGGCTCTGCCGGCCGCTCCAGCCGCAGCCCGAGTAGCGGGCCGTGATGTAGTTGCTGGCGCCACTGGGCGCCTTGTTGGTCGGGACCACGCCTGTGCAGTCATTCCCGGGGCCAGCTAGGGTTGCCACGCCTGCCTTGCAGGCGCCGGCGACGGGATTCTTGACGTAAGTAATGACGCGGTTGGCGGCGTCGTTGTTGCTGGTAGCGGCAAATGCCGCCTGATTACCGGCAACCCCCGGGTCGGCGTCCAGCGTGTAGCTGACCTGGCAGCGATTTACAGACGCGGTGCCGATCGTGACGAGCCGGAGATTGCGGGTGACTTGTTGCCAACTGGTGCTCGCTTGTGGGGCGGCGGGGCTGATCGTGAAGGAAACGTTCGTGTTGAGTACGGTGATCTGCGCGATATGCGCAGCGCCAGCGATACCCGCGGTGGGGATGTTGATCCAGTTGCCCACCGCAAAGCCGTTGGCACCCTGGTCGGACTTGAACTCGACCGTGCTGAGCGCGCCGCCCAGGATCCGGGCTTCGGTCACCTGCGAGTTCACGTACGCCGGCGTGCCGACGATGGAGTGCCAGTTGGATCCGGATGAATTGCTGACGGTGCGATTGCCGAGCCAGGCGCGGTTCTGCGGCGAGCCGGCGGGGATGGCGACCTGGGCATTGTACGGGGCCAGCACGTTCGTCAGCACCGTCGCGTTCATGAAGCGCACCGTGTCAGCAAAGACAAAGCCGCCGAGGTCGGCGTTGAGCCGTGCCCAGCGGGAACGCGAGTCGTCGCCATCGTCCACGATGCCGCGCGTGCCCTTGTCCACCTGCACGCGGACCGGCTGGCCCACGTAGCCGAGGTACCAGATGCCGTCGGCGTGGTTCGGCGGTGCCGGCCAGCTGTCGCGGACGTTGGTGCCGGAAATGCCACCGCCGGCGAGGAATTCGTTCAACGCCCGGATGCGGGCGTTATCGTTGCCGAAGCCGATGGTGCTGCCGGGCGCACTGATGCGCCGGCAATAGATGCCGCTGGCCGCGTTGCAGTCCTCCGCGCCGGTAGCCGTCGGAACCGGCGGTGTTGCCGCCCGCCAGTCGATCCAGTCGCCGCCGCTGCCCGCGGCTAGCGCCGCGCCGCTGGTCATGGAGTAGCCCGTATCGCTGTTGGTCAGACGGCCCGTCCGCAGCTTGTCGAAGGGATTCCAGCGGCGCCAGACGGTGTCGAGATAGCGCCCGCTGTTGCGCGGGGCCGCGCTGGGGGCGTAGACCGTGGACGGGGTCAGCCCCTGCAATACGGTCGGGCGCGCCGGGTCGAACTGGCTGGAAGTACCGGTGCCGAACTGCGTCACCGCAGCGATGGCGTGCCCAAGGCTGGTTTCAGGGGGGCTGCCAGAATCGCGGCATTTGTTATTGGCACGGAAGTCGGTCGTGCCGGTGTAGCCGATGCCACCGCGGGTGCCGCCGATGGCATTGATGTGGCCCCGCCACCGGTTGAACGAAGGCGAGCGCAGCCGCGCGTCCGTTTCGGCGGCGCCGGCTTCCAGCCAGTAAACCCACGCGGCGTCGTTGTAGTTGCGGTAGGTGTTGCGGTTGCCCGGGTCGCCGGGTTCGGTGGCGGCCGCGTAGTTGATGGCCGAGGTGCGCAGGGCTTGCCGGTCGGGCAGTGTCGCGCCTGCCCAGGAACCCGCCGCGGCCAGTACCGTCGGCGCAGCGGTGCTGATGGAGGACGTCACGAAGGTCGTGTCGTTCCAGAGGTATTCGACGTGCGAGTCGTATTCGCCCGGATACTCGCGCCACGGTTCCGGAATGTTCATGGAGTCCGAGGTGTCGAGGATCATCAGGATGTTGGGCTCGGCCGTCGCGGTGCCGCTGGTCACGGACAGGTAGATGTCCGAGTCCCGGCCGTAGGCGGCCGTGATCGCAAGCGGGTTCGCCGTGAGCGCGATCAGCGTCCAGGCGAGGCATTGGCGGAGGATCCGGTTCTTCATTTCACACCTCTGTGTGGCGAGGGTCAGCATGCAAAGAAATCATGTGTGGAGCAGGCGCGCTCAGCACGAGCCGGCCGTGGCGAGGGTCTGCACGCCCTGATGTATGGTGGTCGAGCCGCCGAGCGTCGTATTCACGGCGGTGGCGCGGACGTCGAACTGGACGGCTTGCAAAGAGGAGCCGCCCATCTGGTTGCCGAAAGTCGCCCAGGCGCCGCAGGCGAGTTGGGTGACCGCCACCGCGACCGAACCGCCGGCCTGCAGCGGTGCCGCCGTCGTGAGCGGGCCGCCGGAGCCGGGGGACAGCGGCAGGAAGTTGGGCGCGAAGCGGCCGCTGTTGATCTGGATGTAGTTGCCGATCGCGGTTTCCGCATTCGAAAAGTTCAGCGCGGCGATCTGGCTCGAACCGCCGATCTTGAGCTCGATGATCGAGGCTTTCAGCATCGAGATCACGAACAGTGTCATCACGGCCAGCATGATCAGACCGACGATCAGCACCGCGCCGCGCTGGCGGCCGCCGGACATCGCGGGCGGATGATTGTTCAGCACTTTCATGCGCCTCTCCTTTGCGCGAGGTTGCGCACCTGGAAACTCTGCGAGAACACCTTGCGCTTGTAGTAGCAGGCCACCGGCAACGGCGTCGCCAGCGCGGGGTTGCAGTTGAAGTCGACGACATTGTCGCCGTCCAGATCGTAGTTCTTGCCGCTGTCGTCGTAATCCCGGATCAGCGAGGGGGAGCGCACCAGCAGCGAGACCTTGACGGACACGACGTTGACCCATTCGGCGGCGGTGGGCGCGCGCACGAAGCGGTCCGGCACACCGTCGTTGCTGTCGTCGAGGCCGTAACGGAAATCGATGCGCTCGATACCCTCCACCAGAGGGGCTTCCACCATGCCGCTGCCGGTCAGCTCTTTCCGCACCAGGGTGGGGATGGGCTGGCCGCCGTCATCGCCCGCCTGGCACACCGTGCCTGCGCTCCCGGTAGGGCGGCTGCAGGGCCGGATGAAATAGACCAGGGCGGAAAGCTGGAACACGTCGACGTCGTTGTTGTTGGGCAAGCGCCGCGTCGTGCCGGCGCCGCGC
>CAZXNF010000098.1:0-4037 GCA_964641785.1 uncultured Streptomycetaceae bacterium
CCTGTTTAGCCACCTGTTCATTCCCTTCCCGCAGGAGTCCCCATGAAGCGTTTGCATCCTTCCCTCATCGCCGCCGCGCTGCTGCTCGCCCTCCAGGGCTGCGGCAAGGACGAGCCCCCTGCCGCGGCCAAAAAGGCCGAAGCCCCGCCCCCGCCGCAGGAGATCGTCGTCAAGATCGGCTCCGCGTCGCCGCTGACCGGCCCGCAGGCGCACATTGGCAACGACATCAGGAACGGCGTGCAGCTCGCGGTCGAGGACATCAACGCCAAGGGACTGGAGATCGGCGGCAAGAAAGTGAAGCTCGAACTCGTCGCCGAGGACGACGAAGCCAACCCGACCAAGGCCACCACCGTGGCGCAAAAGCTGGTGGACGCGAAGGTTGTCGGCGTGGTCGGCCACTTCAACTCCGGCGCTTCGATTCCGGCCTCGAAGATCTATTCGGACGCCGGCGTGCCGCAGATTTCGCCCTCGTCCACCAATCCCAAGTACACCCAGCAGGGCTTCAAGACCACCTTCCGCGTGGTGGCGAACGACGACCAGCAGGGTCCGACGCTGGCGAAATTCGCGCTCGACAAGCTGAAGGCCAAGAGCATCGCCGTCATCGATGACTCGACCGCCTACGGGCAGGGTCTGGCCGACGCCTTCGAGGCCGCCGCCAAGGCCGGCGGCGCCAAGATCGTGGCGCGCGAACACACCACGGACAAAGACACCGACTTCAAGGCGATCCTGACCAAGATCAAGGGCAAGAAACCCGACCTGATCATGTTCGGCGGCATCGACCCGCAGGCGGGGCCGATGGTCAAGCAGATGTCGGAACTGGGCATCAAGGCCAAGTTCATGGGCGGTGACGGCATGCAGACGCCCAACTTCATCAAGCTCGCCGGCACGCCGGCCGAGGGCGTGATGGCCTCCATCCCCGGCCTGCCGCGCGACCAGATGCCCGGCGGCAAGGAGTTCGTGGAGAAGTTCAAGAAGAAATTCAACGCGGACGTGGAACTGTTCGCGCCCATGGGCTACGACGCCGTGTTCGTGTTCGTCGACGCGATGAAGCGCGCCGGCTCCACCGACCCGGCCAAGTTCCTGCCCGAGGTCGGCAAGACGCAGATGAACGGCGTCATCGGTCCGATCGCCTTCGACGACAAGGGCGACCTGAAAAACGGCCCGATCACCATCTACGTGGTGAAGGGCGGTATCTGGGAACCGCTGGAAACGGTGATCTCGGGCGGCGACGCCAAACCGGCCCAAGCTGCTGCCACTCCGGCTGCGGCCCCGGCCGCTGCGCCGGACGCGAAGAAGTAATTCGCTGACGACCGCAACCCTGGTCTTTACGGCACGGAAAACGGCACCCTTCGCGGTGCTGTTTTTTTTGTGCCGGGCAACCGAATGATCGATACCTTCCTCCAGCAACTGATCAACGGCCTCGTGCTGGGCAGCGTCTACGCGCTGGTCGCGCTCGGCTACACCATGGTCTACGGCATCCTCGGGCTGATCAACTTCGCGCACGGCGACGTGGTGATGGTCGGCGCGCTGACCGCGCTGTCGGTCTGCCTAGGGCTCGCCGGCGTGGTGCCAGCACCACTCGCGCTGCTCGCCGGTGCCGGCGCGGCCATGCTGGTATGCACCGCGCTGGGCCTGACGATCGAGCGCGTGGCCTATCGGCCGCTGCGCCATGCGCCGCGGCTGGCGCCGCTGATCACCGCGATCGGCGTCTCCATCCTCATCCAGTACTCGGCGGCGCTGGTCTGGGGCAAACAGTACCTGTCGTTTCCGGAACTCCTCACGCCGACGTCCTACGCGCTCGGCGGCGCCAGCATCACCGACGTGCAACTGGCGATCTTCCTGCTGGCCTGCGCGCTGATGGCGGGACTGCTGTGGTTCATCAAGCACACGCGGCTCGGCACCGCCATGCGGGCCACCGAACAGAACGCGGAGGTCGCCGGGCTGATGGGCGTGGATGCCAACCGCGTGATCGCCATCACCTTCGCGCTGGGTTCAGCACTCGGCGCGGTGGCGGGCCTGATGGTGGTGATGTACTACGGCATCGGCCATTACTTCATGGGCTTCATGCTCGGGCTGAAAGCCTTCACCGCCGCCGTGCTGGGCGGCATCGGCAACATTCCCGGCGCGGTGCTGGGCGGGCTGCTGCTGGGGGTGATCGAAAGCATGGCTTCCGGCTACATCGGTGACCTCACCGGTGGCGTCTTCGGCAGCAATTACCGCGATGTCTTCGCCTTCCTGGTACTCGTGGCGGTGCTGATCGTGCGCCCGTCGGGGCTCATGGGGCAGCCGAGCGGCGAGCGGGCCTGAGAACCGGTGATGAGCGATGGGTGATGGGCGAAAAGCGATGAGAACGATACCAACGATCGTGAAGGTGTTCCCCATCACCCATCACCCATTACTCATCACCGATCACCCATCGCCCACGGCAAGATGATCGAAGCCGTCGAAAGAATCCCCGCCTGGGCGCGCTGGCTGCTGCTCGCGGCCGGTCTGCTCGCGCTGCCGTTTGCCACCGAAGCGCTGCTCGGGCGCGCCTGGGTGCGCATAATCGACGTGGCGCTGCTGTTCGTGCTGCTGGCGATCGGTCTGAACATCGTGGTGGGCTACGCCGGGCTGCTCGACCTCGGTTACGTCGCGTTCTTTGCGGTCGGCGCCTACGCCTACGCGCTGCTCGCCTCGCCGCACTTCGGCCTGCACTGGCCCTTCTGGGTGCTGGTGCCGCTGGCGGCGCTGGTGGCGGCCTTCTTCGGAATACTGCTCGGCGCGCCCACGCTCAGACTGCGCGGCGACTACCTCGCGATCGTCACCCTCGGCTTCGGCGAAATCATCCGCATCTTCCTCAACAACCTGAACCGGCCGGTCAACATCACCAACGGGCCGCAGGGCATCACGCTCATCGACCCGCTGAAGATCGGCGACTTCTCGCTTGCGACCACCCATACCGTAGGACCGTTCACCTTCTCGGCGGTGCACAGCTATTACTTCGTGTTCCTCGTCTGCGTGCTTCTGTCCATCGTCATTTCCCGCCGGCTGGAGGACTCGCGCATCGGCCGGGCGTGGATTGCGATCCGCGAGGATGAAGTCGCGGCCCGGGCCATGGGCATCAACACACGCAACGTGAAACTCGCCGCCTTCGCGATGGGCGCCACTTTTGGCGGCGTCGCGGGCGCGCTGTTCGCCGCCTTCCAGGGCTTCATCAGCCCGGAG
Source organism: uncultured Streptomycetaceae bacterium (assembly GCA_964641785.1). Classification (GTDB taxonomy): domain Bacteria; phylum Pseudomonadota; class Gammaproteobacteria; order Burkholderiales; family SG8-41; genus CAZXNF01. The sequence goes on from CAZXNF010000098.1 coordinate 3,208, forward strand.
AGTTTCACGCTGCTCGACTCGATCATGATCCTGTGCATGGTGGTGCTGGGCGGCATGGGCAATGTCTACGGGGTCGTGCTCGGCGCGATCCTGCTCACCGCGCTGCCGGAGGCGCTGCGCTACGTCGGGCCGCTGCAGCAGGCGCTGGTCGGCCGCGTGATCGTGGAGCCATCGGACCTGCGCATGCTGCTGTTCGGCCTGGCACTGGTGCTGATGATGTTGTTGCGCCCCGCCGGCCTGTGGCCCTCGCGCCTGCGCCAGCGCGAACTGGCGGGCGAACCCCAATGACAGCGCCCCTGCTGGAAGCGCAGGCCGTCAACAAGCGCTTCGGCGGCCTCGACGCGCTGTGCGACGTCTCGCTGACGATCGCGCGCGGCGAAATCTACGGCCTGATCGGACCCAACGGCGCCGGCAAGACCACCTTCTTCAACGTCCTGTCAGGCCTCTACAGGCCCGACGGCGGCGCCTTCCGCATCGACGGTGGCGCCCTGCCGCAGGGGGCGCCGCACGCCGTCGCGGCGGCCGGCATCGCGCGCACCTTCCAGAACATCCGCCTGTTCGGCAACATGTCCGCGCTCGACAACGTGATGGTTGGCCGCCATGTCCGCATGCACGCCGGCATTCTCGGCGCGATCCTCCGCCTGCGGTCGGAGCGGGACGAAGAAGCCGCCACCCGGGTGCGGGCGCAGGCGCTGCTCGAGTACGTGGGCCTTGGGCCACGCGCCGGCCAGCTTGCCCGTCATCTCCCGTACGGCGACCAGCGCCGGCTGGAAATTGCCCGCGCACTCGCCACCGAGCCCAAGCTGCTGGCGCTGGTCGCCGTACGGGAG
>CAZXNF010000098.1:4047-9498 GCA_964641785.1 uncultured Streptomycetaceae bacterium
CCTCCGTGCCGACGGCGTGACCCTGCTCCTGATCGAACACGACGTGCAGCTCGTCATGGGCCTGTGCGACCGCGTCTGCGTGCTGGACTATGGCCGCAAGCTCGCCGAAGGGCCGCCCGCCGAGGTGCGGCGGGATCCGCGGGTGATCGAGGCTTATCTGGGCACGCCGGCTACGGCATGACTACCCCCCTGCTTGCGGTTTCCGGCCTGGAAGTCGCCTACGGCGGCATCCGCGCCGTGAAAGGCATCGATTTCACGGTCGGGGCGGGCGAACTGGTGACCCTGATCGGTGCCAACGGCGCCGGAAAAACCACTACTCTCAAGGCCTTGGCGGGATTACTTCAACCCATTGCAGGTTCTGTCCGCTACAATACAAACGACATAACGGCAATGGCGCCGCACCGCCGAGTGGCGGTGGGGATGGCGCTGGTGCCGGAGGGACGGGGCGTGTTTCCGCGGCTCAGTGTGGACGAGAACCTCACGATGGGTGCGTACAGCCGCCGCGATCCGGTAACGGCACGTGCTGACCGCGAACGCATGTTTGCACTGTTTCCCCGCCTGGCCGAGCGCCGCCTTCAGCTTGCCGGCACGCTCTCGGGAGGGGAACAGCAGATGCTGGCGATCGCACGGGCCCTGATGGGGAGACCGCGCCTGCTGTTGCTCGACGAACCGAGCATGGGACTTGCGCCGCTGATGGTTCAGAAAATTTTCGAGACGATCGCCACGATCGCCCGCGAAGGCGTCACGCTGCTGCTGGTGGAGCAGAACGCCCGGCTGGCGCTCGCAGTGTCGCAGCGCGGCTACGTGATGGAAAGCGGACGCATCACGCTCTCCGGTCCGGCGCGCGAGCTCGCCGCGGACCCCCAGGTACGCCGCGCCTACCTCGGCGAATGACCGAATCGTGAACCACCGCCCGTGAAAGCACTCCGCATTGTCCTCATCGTCCTCGGCGCGCTGCTGCTGGCTGGCGCGCTAGGCTTCCTCTACTTCAAGACGGAAGCGGGGAACTTCAAGGACCAGAACGCCGCGCTGGGCGCGCTGCGCGAGATCAAGGATGTCGACAACAAGTGGGACATCGAGGTCCTGCGCCTGCGGCTCGAGCCGGGCGCCATCTCGCCCACGACGAAAATCACCGGCGCGCAGCTGGTGCGCGCGCGGACGTCGCTCAGCGCCGCGGCCGCGGAACTGAGCAGTCCCGCCCTTGCCGAGGGCCTGCCGCAACTCGACGCCGCACTGACGCAGAAAACCGCGCTCGTCGACCAGTACCGCACGCTCAGCGTGGCGGTGAAGGCCGCGCTCGACGAGGCCCTGAAGTCGGCCGCCGCCAGCGCCGACACGGCGAAGAAAGACGCCAAGGCCAGCGCGGCAGTACTGACCGAGCTCATCCAGCGCTATTTCGCCGCACCCGCCGACGAAGCCCGGGCCGCCCTTGAGAAGGAAGCCAGAGCCGGGGGCGAAGCCACCGATGCCGCGGCCGCTGCGCTGATCAAGGCACGCACGGCCGAAGACGAACTGTTCCGCAAGGTGTCCTTCCTGTCCGCCGGTCCGCGCGTGGACTCCCTGACCAACGCCTTTAACCGGGAACTCGAGGCGACGCTGGAGGACAAGGAGCGCTGGCGCGTCTACCTCATCTACTTCGCCGGCGCGTTGCTCATCCTGCTCGGCTACCTGGGCCAGCGCCTCACGCACAGCTACCGCGTGCTCGACCGCCGCGTCGAGGAGCGCACGCGCGATCTGTCGGAAGCCCTCAAGCAGTTGAAGGAATCCGAGTCGCAGTTGATCCAGTCGGAAAAGATGTCCTCGCTCGGCCAGATGGTGGCGGGCGTGGTGCACGAGATCAACACGCCACTCGCCTACGTCAAGAACAGCCTCGGCACGGTGCAGACCAGCCTGCCGCAGATCGCGCAGACCATCACCGAAACCGAGAAGCTGATGCAGGTGCTGGCCTCGGGCACGGCGAGCGAACAGGAACTGTCAGCGCAGTTCGCCGCCGCGCAGGGCCACATGGACCAGCTGAAGACGCAGCGCGTGCTGCCCGAAATGACCGCGCTGGTCGGCGACGGCCTCTACGGCATCGGCCAGATCACGGACCTCGTGTCCAACCTCAAGGACTTCAGCCGGCTCGACCGCAGCAAGACGCAGTCCTTCGATCTGAACGAAGGCCTGAACAGCACGCTGATGCTCGCGCGGCACCTGCTGAAGAAAGTGACGATCCGCAAGGAATTCAGCACGCTGCCCGCCATCGTGTGTTCGCCCTCGCAGATCAACCAGGTCTTCCTCAACCTCATCACCAACGCGGCGCAGGCCATGGAGCGCCCGGACGGCGTGATCACCATCACCACCCGGACCGTCGATCCGACGCATGTGGCGGTGGACGTCGCGGACAACGGCAAGGGTATCCCCCCGGATGTCATGCCCAAGATCTTCGATCCCTTCTTCTCGACCAAGGGCCCCGGCCAGGGCACCGGCCTCGGGCTGTCGATCTCCTACAAGATCGTCAACGAGCACGGCGGCACCATCGAGGCACAATCGACGCCGGGCGAAGGCACCCGCTTCACGGTGACGCTGCCGCTGGAACCGCCGCCCGCGCCCGAGGATCTCGTCGCCCGTGTCGAGTCCGCTGCGCCGACGCCAACAAAGAACGCCTGAGGCGCGGAGCGATGTCCGTTCCAACCACTGTCGGCAAGTACCTGGTCCAGGGCGTGATCGGGAAAGGCGGCATGGGCGCGGTCTACCGCGGCTTCGATCCCGCCATCCAGCGCCACGTCGCGATCAAAGCGATCAACCGCTCGCGGCTCGACGAAAACGAGCTCGCGCACGTGCTCGCGCGCTTCCGCCACGAAGCGCAGGCGGTCGGCAAACTGGTGCATCCGCGCATCGTCGCCATCTACGACTTCGGCGAGGACGGCGATTTCGCCTACATCGTGATGGAGCTGGTGCACGGCCGCTCGCTCTACGACCACATCGCGCAGGGCCAGACCTACGACGTGCGCGAAGTCAGCGAAATCATGCGCCAGCTGCTCGACGCGCTGGGCTATTGCCACGGCGAAGGCGTGATCCACCGCGACATCAAACCGTCCAACATCCTCATCAACAACGACGGCCGCATCAAGCTGTCGGACTTCGGCATCGCGCACATCGAGGCGTCCAACCTCACCAAGCTGGGCGAAGTGCTGGGCACGCCGTACTACATGGCGCCCGAGCAGTTCATGGGCACCGAGACCGACCACCTCGCCGACCTCTACGCGGTCGGCGTCATCACCTACGAACTGCTGACCGGGGTCAAGCCCTTCACCGGCACCACGGCGACGGTGATGCACCGCGTGCTGTCGGAAGCCCCGCGCCCCGCCTCTGAAATCAACCCGAACCTGACGCCCGACGTTGACGCCGTGCTGGCGAAGGCGCTCGCCAAGAAGCGCGAGGACCGGTTTACGAGCGCCCGCGAGTTCCAGGACGCGTTGCGCGATGCGCTGGACGGTGCGCTGGCGGTGGCGGCCCGCACACCGGCGCCGCAACCGCTGCCCGGCGGCCTGGCGCGCGCCGCGCGCGCGCTTGCCGGTGCGCCCGTGACCGGCGGGAGTGGCAGCGGCCCACTGACGCCCGCACCCAAACCACCATCGTCCGCCACCTTCCCGGCCCCCACGCGCGGCGGCCAGAAGGCGCGCATTCTGTTCGTGGACGACGAAGAACGCATCGTCACCGCGCTGAAGTCCGTGTTCCGCGCCGGCTACCATGTGTTCACCACCACCGATGGCAAGAAGGCGCTCGACTTCCTGTCCAAGCACCCTGTGGAAGTGGTGGTGAGCGACCAGCGCATGCCGGAGATGCTGGGCGTGGAACTGCTGCGCGAAGTGAAGCAGATCGCGCCGCAGTCCGTGCGCATCCTGCTCACCGGCTACTCGGACCTTGCGGCGATCGTTGGCTCGATCAACGACGGCGAGGTCTACCGCTTCATGAACAAGCCGTGGGACAACCTCGAGATCCAGCGCATCATGGCGGAGGCCGCCACCATCGCCTTCGCGCTCGCCGACCTGCCAAAGAAGCCCGCGGAGCTGCCGGCGAAGCTCGACGAAGCGATCATGGTGATTGACGACGACGAAACGATCTTCCGCGCCACGCGCGAGATTTTCTCGGGCCTGTGCCCGGTGCTCTACGCGGAAAGCATCGACAGCGCGCTCGCCACCCTGCAGGAGCAGGATGTATGCGTCATTCTTGCTGACGTGGAATCCAGCCACCGTGACAATACGGCAATGTTCAAGCTGCTGAAGCAGGAACATCCGGAAATCCTGACCATCGTCATGACCAAGGCCTCGGATTCCGAGCTCGTGATCCAGCTGATCAACCAGGCACAGGTGTTCCGCTTCCTGAACAAGCCGGTGAACCTGAAAGTGCTGCAGGGCCACGTGCACGCGGCATTGGTGAAGTACCAGACCTTCCGCGGACAGCCGGTGCTGATGCGCCAGCACGGCGTCGAGCCGGCCGACACGCTGCGCTTCTCGCAAATGGGGCGGATGATTCTCGAGCGGCTGCGCTCGTTGCGGAAAGTGCTCGGGCCGACGGAGAAAGAGAAAGAGCGTTAGGCTCCGCTCGGCCACCTCGCGGGGCCGCGCGCCAGGTTCAAGCCCATACAGCATGCGTGGTTCCCTATACTTCTGACAGACCTTCGATATGCCGGTGTTTGCATAAATATGCCGGTATCAGCATAATGTCGCGATGAAGTGCGTCGTCTGGATGGGGCGCAGCAAGGAGGACCTCAAAGCCTTGCCCGTGTCCGTCCAGCAGGCGGCAGGATTTGAACTGCACAGGGTTCAGATCGGTCAGGCGCCCAGCGACTGGAAACCGATGACGACCGTTGGGCCGGGCATCAGGGAAATCCGCCTGAAGGAAGCAAGCGGGGCCTATCGCGTGCTCTACGTCACGAGCATCGGGACGCAGATATACGTGCTTCATTGCTTTCAGAAGAAAGCGCAGAAAACCGGATTACAGGACTTGCGGCTGGCGCAGGAACGTTACAGGCAGATACCGAGGTAAAGCATGCGCAAGCGCAAAAGCGAACACGGCCCCCGCCACGTCACCCCCAAGGGGGTGAGCGTGTTCAACGAGCTATTCGACCCCGAAACGGCTGCCGAACTGAAGATGCGGGCTGATCTGCTGATCGCCCTCCAACACTGGCTCGCCGACTCAGGACTGACGCAGGTGAGAGCCGCAAAAACTCTGGGCGTGACCCAGGCCCGGGTATCTGATCTCAAGCGCGGAAAGTTTGCGGTGTTCAGTCTCGAAATGCTGGTGCGGCTGGCGGCCAAGGCGGGTTTGCGTCCTGAGCTCAAACTGGCGGCTTGACTTGGTAGCGGGCGCTGATGCGGGAAAAGAGTTGACTCCGACACGAATGGCACTGACTTAAGGTTCCTTCCCTCGCTTGCGGGGGAAGGCCAGGATGGGGGCAAAGCATTG
>CAZXNF010000099.1:0-9482 GCA_964641785.1 uncultured Streptomycetaceae bacterium
CAACTCGGCCTGGGTGAAGGGAAAGCCCAGGTTGAGCATCTGCACCGTGATGATTCCCCACATGCCCCAGACCGCGAAGCCGCACAGCAACGCGGGCACCGAGATCCACAGGTTGCGGTAGGCAATGCGCTTGCCGGTGGACGCCCAGAACGCCTCGTCCTCGACGTCCCACTTCTCGATGTCGGGGGCACCGCGTTTGGCCGCCACCCCTGACGAAACTGCTTGCCCGGCATTGCTCATGGTGATTCCCGTTGGTGGTTGATGCGAACCTGTTGCACGCCGCCCACTACGAGAAATGCGAAGGTTCGGGGTGCTTGGAACTCAGTTCCGCGCCCATCGGGCGCACCTCGGTGAAGTACATCCACATGAGCGACACCCACACGATGCCGAACATCAGCATGAAGGCCGACGAGCGCACGCCCGTCAGGTCCACCAGCGCGCCGAACATGATCGGCAGGATGAAGCCGCCCATGCCGCCCGCCAGGCCCACGACGCCCGACACCACACCGATGTTGTGCGGATAGTCGTCCGAGATGTACTTGAACACCGAGGCCTTGCCGACGGCGAAGGCGATGCCCATGGTGAACATGATGATGGTGAAGACCGTCGGGTTGAGCCCGAGGTGGAAGGTCTTCGGTCCGGAGACGGTCTGGATCGTGAAGTCGGTCTGCGGGTAGGACAGGAAGAAGAGGCAGACCAGGCCCACCCACAGCACCCACCAGGTGACCGTGTGCGCGCCGTACTTGTCGGAGAACCAGCCGCCGATCGCGCGCAGCAGTCCGCCCGGGATGCTGAAGCCGGCGGCCAGCAATGCCGCCATGCGGATGTCGAAACCGTATTCGGAGATGTAGTACTTGGTCATCCACAGCGACAGCGCCACGTAACCGCCGAAGACGATCGAGTAGTACTGGCTGTAGCGCCAGACCGTGGGGTCCTTCAGTGCCATCAACTGCTCTTTGACCGTTACCTGCTTGGCCGCGGCCGTGTGCGCCGGGTTGGTGAAGGTGAAGATCCAGAAGAGCACCGCCGTGATGGCCATCAGCACCGCGTAGACCTTGGGCACCATGGCCCAGCCATACGCGACCACGATGGTCGGCGCGACCAGCTTGGTGACGGCGGCGCCGGTGTTGCCCACGCCGAAGATGCCCATCGCGAAGCCCTGCCGGTTGCGCGGGAACCAGCGCGCGCAGTAGGCGATACCGACGGTGAAGGAACCGCCCGCCACGCCCACGAACAGGCCGGTGACGAGAAAGTGCCAGAATTCGGTGGCCCAGGAAATCATCCAGATGGGGATCACCGTGGCGAGCATCAGGATGAAGAACACGATGCGCCCGCCGAAACGGTCGGTCCACATCCCGAGCGGCAGGCGGATCAGCGAGCCGGTGAGCACCGGGGTGGCAATCAGGATGCCGAACTGGGTTTCGTTGAGCCCCAGGGACTGCTTGATGGGGATGCCGATGACCGCGAACATCATCCACACCATGAAGCAGACCGTGAATGCGAGCGTGCTCGCCGTCACCACCGACCATTGTTGATACCGCTCCGTCGCCATCGCCCGCCCCCCTTGGCTCCTGTGTCTGGGCGCACGTTAAGGGTGGTGGCGGCGGAGCGGTTTGATCTACATCAATTGAAGATGTATTTCGCGTGCATCTTCAAGAAACCGGCTTAGAATCAGCGGCAACCGAACTTTGTGCAGCAGCCGCCGCGCGCAGGCGCGCGACGGCGCCGGACCTTCATGCGGCTGACGATCTACACCGATTACACCCTGCGCGCGCTGATCTACCTCGGCGTGCACCTTCACGCGGACCGCCGTTCCACCATCGGCGACATCGCGACCGCCTACGGCATCTCGGAGAACCATCTGATGAAGGTGGTGCACCATCTCGCGAAGCAGGGCTACGTGGAAACCACGCGCGGCAAGGGCGGCGGCATGCGGCTCGCGCGCGCGCCCGAACAGATCAGCCTCGGGGATGTCGTGCGCAGCAGTGAGGAAGACCTCGCGCTGGTGGAATGCTTCCAGCCCGGCAACCGGAACTGTCCGATCCACACCACCTGCGCACTGCGCGGCGTTCTGAACGATGCCCTGCGCGCCTTCCTTGACGTGCTCGACCGGCACACCCTGGCGGATCTGGTGCAGCCGCACACGCCACTCGCCGATCTGCTCGGCACCCCCGTCAGACGCCCCTAGCCCTAGCGACACACCGGCGCGTAGCAAGCGGCGGCACGCGCGCGCCGAGCCGACTGGACAACGCACGCCTTTCACCCGCGCTGTCACATCGATGAATCGCGCGCGTAACGGTTAAAATAAGTGCCGATTCAACAGTCCTCGCAATGCCGATTCCTGAACCGTTCGTTGACTCTCGCTGGCGCCATCCCGTCGCCGCCTGGCTGGTCGTCTGCTGCCTGCTCGTGTTCGCCATGGTGGTCCTCGGCGGATTGACGCGCCTCACACACTCCGGCCTGTCGATCACCGAATGGCAGCCCTTCGTCGGCACCCTCCCGCCGCTGTCGGCCGCCGACTGGCAGCTGATGTTCGAAAAGTACCAGCTCACGCCCGAATTCAAACTCAAGAATCACTGGATGGGGGTCGAGGCGTTCAAGGGTATTTTCTGGCTGGAGTACTTCCACCGCCTGCTCGGCCGTGCGATCGGCGTCGTGTTCTTCCTCCCCTTCGCCTGGTTTTTGTGGCGGCGCGCGTTCAGCCGCCGGCTCGCGTGGCGCCTCGCCGGCATCTTCGCGCTCGGCGGCCTGCAGGGTGCGGTCGGCTGGCTGATGGTGCAGAGCGGTTTGCTCGACAATCCGCAGGTGTCCCACCTGCGCCTGACCGCGCACCTCGGTCTCGCGCTCGCGATCTATTGCGCGCTGGTATGGACATGGCTCGACGTGCGGCGCGATCACCGCCCGCAACGGTCGGGCGGCAGACTCGCCATGGCCGGAATCGCGTTCGTGGCGCTGGCGTTCGCCACCGCGTTGTCGGGCGGGCTGGTGGCCGGCATCCGTGCGGGCTATCTCTACAACACCTGGCCGCTGATGAACGGCGACTTCCTGCCGCCGGACGCCTGGGCGATGACGCCGTGGTGGATTTCCGCCTTTGAGAACGCCACGACCATCCAGTTCAACCATCGGTTCCTTGCTTACATGGTGGCGGCGGGCGCGCTCGCGCTGGCTGCCGGGGTCTGGTGGCGCGCGCGGGACGCGGCCGCGCGGGCGCTCGCGGTGGTGCTGCTCGCCGCCGTGGCCGTGCAAGTCACGCTGGGCATCGCCACGCTGCTGCTGCGGGTGCCGCTGGCGCTCGCGTCCTCGCACCAGGCCGGCGCGCTGGTGCTGCTGGGCGTCGCGCTCGCCCTCGCCCACCGCCTGCGCGGCTGACGGGGCATCAGTCCGGCGGGCGTTCCTCGTCCGTCAGCACCCGGTGGGCCGGGCCTTCGAGGTCGTCGAACTGCCCGTTCGCCAGTGCCCACCAGAATACAAAGCCGATCAGCGCGGCAAGCACGAGAGAGAGCGGCACGAGCAGGAAAACGATGTCCATGGCGATCAGGCCGACTGCTGCAGCTTGAGGGTAGCGGGCGCGCCCGACGGGACGGCGCCCTCGGTGCGCGGCAGCAGGCGCAGCGCATTGGCCGCCACCGCCAGCGAGGATAACGCCATGCCCGCGCCCGCAGCCAGCGGCGTGACCCAGCCGAACGCGGCCAGCGGAATCACCACAACGTTGTAGAGCAGGGCCCACGCCAGGTTCTGGCGCACGATGCTACGCGTGCGGCGTGCCAGTTCGACGGCCTGGGCCACGGTGCCCAGACGGCCGGAGAGCAGCACGCAATCAGCCGCGGCGTGGGCGAGATCCGCGCCCTCGCCCATGGCGAGCGAAACGTCGGCCTGCGCGAGCGTCGCGGCATCGTTGACGCCGTCGCCCACCATGCAGACCACCGCGCCCTGCGCCTGCAACGCGCGCACCGCGGCGAGCTTGTCCTCCGGTGTCGCCGCGCCGCGCGCCACCGCGATGCCCAGCCGCGCGGCGAGTGTGGCCACCGCGTCCGGCCGGTCGCCCGACAGCATGGATACCTGTGCGCCGCTCGCGATCAGCGCCTGCACCACGGCCCGCGCCTCCGGGCGCGGCGCGTCGGCCAGCGTGAAGAGGGCCAGCCACTCGCCCGCGGCGCCCAACGCAACCGCGCTTACGTCGGACGCGACGAACGCGCACTCCAGCGGCAGCGGCCCCGCCAGTTCAGCGACCCATTCGGGCCGCCCGATGCGCAGGCGCAGGCCGCCGACCGTGCCTTCGATGCCCTGCCCCGGCGTGTAGCGGACCGCTTCCGCCGTCTGACGCGACGGGCCGGCAACGCGCTTGAGTTCAGCGCCGAAGGGATGTTCGGTGTCGCGTTCCAGCGCCGCCGCGAGGTCCATGCAGTCCAGGCGCTGCGCGCCGCCGATGGTGACCACGCCGATCACGCGCGGCTTGCCGGCCGTCAGCGTGCCGGTCTTGTCGAATACGAAATGCGTGGCGCGCGCGAGCGTCTCGAGCGCGCCGGGGCGCACGACGAGGATGCCGCGCGCGGCGGCCGCACTCGCCGCCGCGGCGTAAGCGGCCGGCGTCGCCAGCGACAGCGCGCATGGACAACTGACGACCAGCACGGCCACCGTCACCGCCAGCGCGCGCGACGGATCGATCACGCTCCACGCGACGGCCACGCCGGCAGCCACCACCAGCAGCGCCGTCAGAAAGATACGCGCCGCGCGTTCGGCCAGCACCGCCGCCGGCGGGCGCGCCAAAGCGGCGCGCTCGGCCAGGCGGACGATGCCCGCAAGCCGCGTCGCATCGCCGACGGCCGTCACTTCCAGCGTCAGCGCGCTTGCCTGGTTGATTGCGCCCGCCAGCACGCGGTCGCCCCGTCGTTTGGGGACGGTCCGCGCTTCGCCGGTGAGCAAGGCTTCGTCAACCGCACCCTCGCCTTCCGACACCAGGCCGTCGGCGGGCACGACGGCCCCGGGCCGCACGCGCACCCGGTCCCCGGGCTGCAGGCTTTCCGGCGCGACGGATTCGGTGCTGCCGTCCGCGCGCACGCGCTCCGCTACGGGCGGCGCCGCGCGCGCGAGGCGCTCGATGCCCTCCGCAGCGCGTCCGCGCGCCAGCGACTCCAGCCAGCGCGCGCCCAGCAACAGGCACACGAACATGGTGATCGAGTCGTAGTACACCGCGCCGCTGCCGGTAAACGTGGCCACCACGCTGCCGGCGAACGCGCTGCCGATGCCGAGCGCCACCGGCACGTCCATGCCGATCCGCCGCTCGCGCAGATCGCGCCAGGCGCCGGTGAAAAACGGCAGCGCGGAATACCCGATCACCGGCAGCGTGAGCAGCAGGCTCGCCCAGCGCATGAGCGACTCGACGTCCGGCGTCATCTCGCCGTCGGTGAGGTACACGGGCAGCAGGTACATCATCACCTGCATCATTCCCAGTGCGGCCACCGCGAAGCGCAGCAGCAGGCCGCGACGCTCTCGAACGCGCGCGGTTTCGGCCCGCGCGGGCTCGTACGGCCAGCCATCGAGCCCCACCGCCCGCAGCGCCGCGATCAGGCCGGACAAACCCACGGTGCGCGCATCCCAGCGCACCCGCATGCGCCGCTGCGCGGCGTTCGCGTCCACGGCCACCACCCCAGGCGTGCGCGCAAGCGCCCGCTCGGCGAGCCACATGCACGCCGAACAGCTTGTACCCTCGATCATCAGCGAGGCTTCGCTCTCAGAACTGGCGCCCGGCTCCGCGGCGGGCCGCACGTAGCGCTGCGCGACGGCGGGCAGGTCGTAGACGTCGGGCCCGGTACCGGGCACCCGCTCACCGCGCAGCGCTGGCCGCTCACGCGTGGCGTAATAACTTTCGAGTCCCTCAGCAACGATGCCGTCCGCGACCGCCGCGCAGCCCGGGCAGCACATCGGGCGCGGCGCGCCGGCGACGACCGCCGACCACCGCGCGCCCGCGGGAACCGGTTCGCCGCAGTGGAAACAGCCGTAGGGATCAGAAGCGATAGCCGACATCACGTCCGGGCATCCGCGCAGCGGGTTCGAGCGGGCCCGGTGCCGCGCACTCGTGCGGCAGAGCTATGACGGGGAATCATCCGGATTTCCAAGGCGATACCGTGAAGGTCGCCATGGTAGGGCCGCCCGAAACGGAACCGATTGACGTACATCAACCCCGGGGCAGACCCCCACGGTTCACCGGGGGGGGGCGCTAGAACCGGCGTTCGATGCCGAACTGGAAGACCGGCGGCGGCGCAGGTACGCCCGCGGCAGGCGGCGTCTGCCGCACGCCTGCGGACACGCTGCCATCCCGATCGGTGGGCACCGAGGCGCCCAGTTCAAGCGTGGGCGCCGGCAGGCCGTCCAACAGACGCGGCGCCTCGACATCGGCTGCGAGGTACGGCCGCAGTCCGGCGGCGGCCTCGGTGTCCACGCGCACGCCAAGACGGTTGCCCGGGTTGGGCAATACCGGCTTGACGCCGAAGGGCTGCGCGCGGGCGCCGTCCAGCACCGATGCGCGCGGCGGTGCCCCAACCTCCGCCTCCTTCGCAGGCGTTACCGGCTCGCGGCCCAGTTCGCGCGCCTGTTCCAGCGTGTGGGCGTAATCGACCGACTGCGCCGCTGCACCGACGGGTGGGACCAGGAGCATCGCCAGCCAGATAGAGAAAAAAATACGCGCCATGATTAAAAAGACCCCTGATCCGCGCCTGAGTTCACCGCCATGCGCACGGACCCGCTCCAGTTCCAGCAGTGCCAGCACCAAGCCGGCATCGCGTAAAGTCCACCTCGTGATTCCGTGGCTTCAGACCTCCGATCCCTTTCCCGCCGTCGCGAGCGCATTGCGCGAGCCCAACGGCCTGCTCGCCGCGGGGGCCGACCTGTCCGTCGCGCGCCTGACCGACGCCTACCGCCACGGCATCTTCCCGTGGTTCAGCGACGGCCAGCCGGTGCTGTGGTGGAGCCCCGATCCGCGCATGGTGCTGTTCCCGGCCGAACTCAAAGTGTCGCGCTCGCTGCGCAAGCGCCTCGCGCGCAGCGATTACACAGTCCGCATGGACACGGCCTTCGAGGCCGTCATGCGCGCCTGCGCTGCGCCGCGCGGACCGGACGCCGGAACGTGGATCACGGAGGAGATGATCGCGGCCTACTGCGAACTGCACGCCGCCGGCATCGCACATTCGGTGGAAACCTGGATCGCCGGCGAACTCGCCGGCGGCCTTTACGGCGTGGCCCTCGGCCGCATGTTCTACGGCGAATCGATGTTTGCGCTTGTGACGGATGCCTCGAAAATCGCGCTGGTGCACCTCGTGCGCCGCCTCGCAGGCCGGAACGTCGGCATGATCGACTGCCAGATGGCCACCGCCCACCTGGCCTCGCTCGGCGCCCGCGAACTCCCGCGCGCCGAATTCACGCGCCGCGTCGCGGAGTTGGTAAACTGTGCGGACCAAGGGGAGGCGCTCGGCGCATGGAATTTCCACGATGAGCCTGCTGAATGATTTTCCGCTGTCGGTCCTGCAGTTTTATGCGACGGCCCCCTATCCCTGCAGCTACCTGCCGGACCGGATGGCGCGCTCACAGGTCGCCACCCCCAGCCATCTGATCGACGGCCCGGTCTACGGCGAACTGGTCAAGGCCGGCTTCCGGCGCAGCGGCGCGTTCACCTATCGCCCCTACTGTGATGCCTGCCGGGCTTGCGTGCCGGTACGGGTAGCGGTGGAAGAGCACCAGGCGAGCCGCGCGCAGCGCCGCGCCCGCCAGCGCCATGCCGGCCTCACCGCCACCACGCTCGATCTCAAGTACAGCGCCGAACACTACGATCTCTACCTGCGCTACCAGTCCACGCGCCACGCTGGCGGCGGCATGGACCAGGACAGCCGCGAGCAGTACCGCCACTTCCTGCTGCAGAGCAACGTCGACTCGCGGCTGGTCGAATTCCGCGACCACGGCGTGCTGCGCATGGTGAGCATCGTCGACGAACTGCAGGACGGCCTGTCTTCCGTCTACACGTTCTTCGACCCCGAGGTGATCGGCGCGAGCTACGGCACCTACAACATCCTGTGGCAGATCGACCTCTGCCGCTCGCTCGAACTGCCCTACCTGTACCTCGGCTACTGGATCGCCCAGAGCCGCAAGATGGCCTACAAGATCGGCTTCCAGCCGATGCAGGGCTTGGTCGACGGCCGCTGGCAGGCGATCGCCCCGCCGGCGGCTGTGTAAACGCCGCCCACCCTGAGCTTGTCGAGGGACTGAGCGGCACAAATTCGCTGTGTGGCTGACACCATTCATTCACGCGATGCGAATAAAGGCCGGCGATCTGAATCGTTGCGGGGCCTGCCATGTGCCATGGGCAAAAGGCAAGACCTGACCCTAGAGGGTTAATGGTTAAGCTTTATGCGTGGCCGAAACTGTCCGATACGCCCCATGAAAGAACGGACTTAGTGCTGGGTTCAGTCAAGCTTTACACCGGCAATTTTCACCGCCTTATCCCACTTGTCGATCTCGGCCTTGATAAAGGCACCGAGCTCTTCCGGCGTAGATGATTCCGGCGAAGCGCCCTCGTCGAGTAACCGCTGCTTGACTTGAGGTGAATCGAGTGCCTTGATCAACGCCAACCGAACGACATCAACAATCGGTCTTGGCGTTCCCGCCGGCGCCATCATGCAGTACCATGCGGTCGCCTCAAACCCAGGTAGTCCAGACTCAATCATCGTCGGTACAGCAGGCAGCGACGGTGAACGCGTTGCACTGGTGACAGCCAGCGGATACAGGCGCCCTTGCTTGAAGAAACCCATCGCGGCTGGCGGCCCGGAAATCATCATATCGATCTCCCCCGAAAACACGGCAACCGAGGCTGGACCGGCCCCCTTGTAGGGAATGTGCACCATCTTTATGCCGGTCATGGTTTTCAGCAATTCACCAACAAGGTGATTGGAGGTGCCGTTTCCAGCACTGCCAAATGTCATCTTGCCAGGATGCGCCCTGGCCAGCGCAATGAGCTGACTGACAGTGCGCGCAGGGACCGACGGGTGTAGCGCAATGACCTGAGGAACTTTGGCGATCATCGAAATCGGTGCAAAGTCACGTACAGGGCTATACGGCAGCTTGTCTCCATACAGGCTAACGTTGATCGCCAGTGGCGACACCACGCCCAACAAAAGCGTATAGCCATCGGACGGCGCCTTCGCCGCAATGGCAGTGCCGAGATTACCAGCGGCACCGGCGCGGTTATCTATAAGAACCTGTTGACCCAGATTTTCGCTCAAACGTTGCCCGAGAATTCGAGCCAGAACATCGGTGGTACCACCCGGAGCGAACGGCACGATCATGCGAACCGCACGTTCAGGATAGTTCTGTGCGAACGCCGGGAAGACTGAAAAACCCGTCAGTACACCAACAAGGCTGAAGCGTAATTTTCCAATACGGTGCATGATTCCTCCGTCGGTTCGATATCAGGGCCGGTAACCAAAGCTTGGGGG
>CAZXNF010000100.1:0-9465 GCA_964641785.1 uncultured Streptomycetaceae bacterium
GCTCCTTGCCGAACAGCTCTACCGGGCGTGGACGATCCTGCAGAACCATCCGTATCACCGCGAATAGGGCCACAAGGCGAGAGACGAAAGAGGAGAGAGGAGAGAGGAGAGACGAGAGGCGACGGACACCGCTGTTCTTCTTTCGTCTCTCCTCTCTCGTCTTTCCAGGTTTTGAAGAATGACCCTCACCGACAGCCGCTTCTACCTCGCCTCGCGCAGCCCGCGCCGCCGTGAACTGCTCAAGCAGATCGGGGCGAGCTTCGAGCTGCTGCTGCTGCGTGAGGACCTGAAGCGCGGGCCCGATGTGGACGAGACGCCGCAGGCGGGCGAAGCGGCGCTGGTTTACGTTGAGCGCGTAGCGCGCCAGAAGGCGGAAACCGGCTGGCGGCAGGTGGTGAGCCGCGGGCTGCCGCCCTACCCGGTGCTGGCCGCCGACACCACCGTGGTGGTGGATGGCGAGATCTTCGGCAAGCCGCGCGACACCACGCAGGCGATGGAGATGCTTGGCCGCCTGTCGGGCCGCGGGCACCAGGTCGCCTCTGCGGTGGCCGTCGCGCGGCGGGAGCGCACGGAAGTGCGCGTCTCGGTCTCCGACGTGACCTTCCGCGTCCTCGCCCCGGTGGAACTTCGGCGCTACGCCGCCAGCGGCGAACCGCTCGGCAAGGCTGGCGCCTACGCGATCCAGGGCCGCGCCGCGGCCTTCATCACGACCATCGCGGGCAGCTATTCCGGGATCGTTGGCCTGCCCCTGCACGAAACCGCCGAGCTGCTGGCACGTTTCGATATTGCGATCCTCTAGCCTCGCCCGCCGGCCATCGCTGCCATGGTGTCGGAAGAAATCCTCATCAACGTCACGCCGCAGGAGACGCGCGTCGCCGTCGTCCAGCAGGGCGTGGTGCAGGAGGTGCAGGTCGAGCGTGCCGCGGCCCGCGGGATGGTCGGCAACATCTACCGTGGCCGCGTAGTGCGGGTGCTGCCGGGCATGCAGTCGGCCTTCCTCGACATTGGCGGCGAACGGACGGCCTTCCTGCACGTGGCCGATCTGTTCGGCCACCGGGCCCACGGCGCGGGCGCGCCGCCGATCGAGACGGTGCTGGCGGAGGGCCAGCCGTTGACGGTCCAGGCGGTGAAGGACCCGATCGGCACCAAGGGCGCGCGGCTGACGACGCAGATCTCGATCGCCGGCCGCCTGCTCGTGTACCTGCCGCAGGAATCGCACATCGGTATCTCGCAGCGCATCGGGGATGAGGAAGAACGCGTGCTGCTGCGGGACAAACTGAAGGAACTGCTGCCCGCCGACGAAACCGGTGGTTACATCATCCGCACGGTCGCGGAGGCGGCCGGCGAGACTGAGCTTGCAGCCGACATCGCCTACCTGCGCAAGCAATGGCGGACGATCGAGGAGCGGGCAGGCACCGCCCAGCCGCCGTCGCTGCTGTACCAGGATCTGGGGCTCGCGCAGCGTGTGCTGCGCGATTACGTGACGGAGGAAACCACGCGGGTATTCGTGGACTCGCGGGAGACGCTGGCACGGGCACGGGAATTCGCCCTCGAGTACGCGCCGGCGGCAGCGGAGCGCCTGCAGCACTACGCCGGTGAACGGCCGCTGTTCGACCTCTACGGTGTGGAGGACGAGATCGAGCGCGCCCTCGCGCGGCGCGTGGACCTGAAATCCGGCGGCTACCTGATCATCGACCAGACCGAGGCGCTGACCACGGTCGACGTCAACACCGGCGGTTTCGTCGGGGGGCGGAGCTTCGACGAGACGATCTTCAAGACCAACCTGGAAGCGGCACAGTCGATCGCCCGCCAGCTGCGCCTGCGCAACCTGGGCGGCATCATCATCGTCGACTTCATCGACATGCAGACCGAAGAACACCGCAACGCGGTGCTCAACGAGTTCCGGAAGGCGCTGGCGCGCGACCGCACGCGCATGAGCGTCAACGGTTTCACGCGGCTGGGGCTGGTGGAAATGACGCGCAAGCGCACGCGGGAAAGTCTGGCGCACGTGCTGTGCGAGCCCTGCCCGGTGTGCCTGGGGCGCGGGGAGCTGAAGACGGCGCGGACCGCGTGCTACGAGATCCTGCGCGAGCTGATGCGCGAGTCCCGCCAGTTCAGCGCGCGCGAGTTCCGCATCCTTGCCTCGCAGCCGGTGATCGATCTGTTCCTCGATGAGGAGTCACAGAGTCTCGCCATGCTCTCGGACTTCATCGGCAAGCCGGTGTCGCTGCAGGTGGAAACGTCTTATCACCAGGAGCAATACGACATCGTCCTGATGTAGGCCTTGCGGGGTCAGGCGGCGGCGGGCTGGCGATCGATGGTGGCCGGTGCGGGTGCAGGGGCCGGCGCCGGCGCGACCGGCGCATGGCCCTGGATGCTGACCTTGATCTGTCCCAGGATGGTGCTCTGCCTCTGCAGCACGACCTGCTGCTGCTGGAGGAATTTCGCGCGATCGTCCACCGAGCCGATGTTGTCGCGGATTTTCTTCACGTTGTCCACGCGACGCGACAGCACGCCCTCGTGTTCTTTCAACTGGTGGTTGATCGGCGCCAGCGCCTTCTTCAGCCAGTCCTCGGCTTCGGCGCGGGTCAACTCGAATACCTGGCGCGCCTGCTCGACCAGTTCCTCGTAAAACTTGCCGATCACCTGCTTCTTGTAGCGGGCCATGTTGGCGGGGTTGTGGCAGAACTCCTTGGTGGTCTCCATCAGCTGGGTCATCTTGAGCGTGTGCCGCTCGAGGTTCAGCGCCGGCGGCGTCAGCAACGGGAAAGCATATTTCGTGTGGAATTCCTGGTAAGCCGCGTCGACGTAACCCTTGATCTGTTCGTTGGAGAAGGCGAGCAGCTTGTTCGAGTGATCGATAAAGGCCTGGAACAGGCGCTGCATGGCCTGCCAGAGGCCGGCCGTGGTCCAGGCGCCCTCGATGAACTCCTTGTCCTTATAGAGGAGCTGCTGGAGCTGATCGTCGCCCAACTGGTCGAGCATCACCTTGCCGCGGTTCGTCATCGTCGTATAGGTATCACGGAAGGTGCGCACGGTCGCCGAATAGCCCGCGCGCTCCTTTTCCAGGCGCTGCACCATGGCCTGGGCGACCGCCTTGTTCTTTCCCGACAGCACGCTCAATTCCTTCAGTTCGCTGTGCGTGGAGAGGAGCTGGCTGTCCACCGCGAGCTTGGAGGCGTCGACCATGCCGCCAATCTCGCGCTCGACCGCACTGCGCAGGATCTCCTGCTTGGCGGGAATGATTTCGGCGGCGAGCAGGTGTTCGAGACGCTCGATCCCGCTTTTCTTGAGTAGCGGAATGTCGTCCTTGACGCGAGCGATGAGCGCCTTCTGCGCGGAGATCGCCAAGACGTGGTTGCTCGACAGGTTGAGCAGGGTGGCGGTGGTTTCCAGTTGCCGATCGACCGCGGTGTCGATCTCTTCCTGCGTCTTGAGGTCGTCCCACATCAGGTCGATCTTGTTCAGGACGGCAATGCGCCGCGTGACGGCGGGCTGCACGTAGCGCTGCCAGACCTCGAGGTCGGACTTGGTCACCCCGGTGTCCATGGCCAGCAGGAACAGCACGGCGTGCGCGTTCGGGATCATCGAGAGGGTCAGTTCGGGCTCGGTCCCGAGCGCGTTCAAGCCGGGCGTGTCGAGCACGGTCAGACCGCTCTTCAGGAGCGGATGCGGGTAGCTGATCATGGCGTGGCGCCAGGACGGCACATCCACGTGGTTGTCCTTCACCACCACCGTGGTGATCTCCGGGTTGGCCTCGTCCCACAGCCCGAGCGCCTTGGCTTCCTCGAGGCTGACCGACTTGGTCTCGACCAGGTGCTGCATGGCCTCGGCCATGGCGTCGCTGGAGTCGACGTTGAGCTTGATCTTGATCCACTCCACCGCCTGCCGCTTCAGCACGTTCACGCTTTCCTGGCGTTTGCGGGTCTCGATCGGCAGGAGCTTGATGTAGGGCTCGTCCGTCGCGTCGTGGAAGATCTCGGTCGGGCACATGGTCGTGCGGCCGATGTTCGACGGCAGCAGCCGCTTCTTGAAATCCGAGAAGAACATGGCGTTGATGAGCTCGGTCTTGCCGCGCGAGAACTCGGCGAGGAAGGCGAGCGTCATGCGGTCGTTCTTCAGGCTCTCGATCAGGTCGTAGATGCGCAGCGACTGCTGGATGTCGGCATAGCCGTTGGCGTCGAGCCACTGCTTGTAAGACTCGATGCCGGCGATCATCTGGTCGCGCCAGCGCTGGTAGAACGCGACCTGTAGTTCGAGTTCGGAACTCACCGGCGCGCGCCCCGGCGCGCGTGCGCCATCCGACCGTGGCAATGCCGCAGGCAGGCTATTTCTGAACTAACGTGAAATAATCGCGCCAAGATATTGATATTATTACCGTATCTTGCCTTTAACCGCAAGTGGCGCGGCGCTTGGCGGGAGGTCAGGAGACGGAGGTGGTGGCGGACTGTGGCGCGGCTGCGACAGTGGCTGCGGCCCCTGCCGGCATGCCCGGGGCGCGGCTGAGGCGGGTCCGGACCTGGTCCAGCACGTCGCTCTGCTTCTTGAGCGACACCCGCAGCGTATCGAGCTGCTTCAGCCGGTCCTCGACCGACGTGATGTTGTCGCGCAGGTTGCGCAGGCTTTCGACCCGCTTCATGAGCATCAGCTCGCGTTCCTTGATCTGCTCGGTCAGCGGCCCCAGCGCGCCTTTCAGCCAGCGTTCGGTGTCCAGGCGGGTGAATTCGAACACCTGGCGCGCCTCGGCCACCAGCCCGTCGTAGAAATTCTTGACCAGGCGGTCCTTGTAGGTGGCCAGGTTAACCGGATCGTGGCAGAAGCGCTGGGCGTTCTCGTGCAGCGCTACCATCGCCTTGCGCCGCTGGTCCACCGTGAACAGCGGGGCGTCGAGCTTGGCGAGGCCGAAGTTCTGGTGGAAGCTTTCGTAGGTCTTGTCGACCAGGGTGCGGATGGTCTCCGCGTAAGTCACCACCTTGCCGACCTGGTCGGAGAAGTAGTCGAACAGGCCCTGCATGTTCTTCCACAGGCCCGCCGTGGTCCACGCGCCCTGGATGAACTCGCGGTCGTGGGACAGGATGGCCTCGATTTTCTCGTCCTCGAGGTTGGCGAGCAGTTCCTGGCCCTCGGCGCGGAATTTCTGCGCCGTGGTCTCGAAGGTGTCGACCGCCTTGCGGTAGATTTTGCGTTCTTCCTCGAGCCGCGTCAGCATGGCCAGCGCGACGTTGCGGTTCTTGCCGGTGGTCGCCGACAGGTCCTGCATTTCGCGTACGGTGGAGATGAACTGGCCGGCGACGCTCTGCTTCGCCGACTGCACCATCGGCATCAGTTCGCGCGCGAGTCCGGATAGCAAGGCGGCCTGGCGTTCGGGGATGACCCGCTCGGCGTGCAGCCGCTCAAGCACTTCCAGTCCGCCGGAGCCCCCCGCCGTGCCGGCGAGGCGCGCGGCGACCTCGGAATCGACGGCGATCGGCACCACATTTTCCTCGGGCAACGCCAGCCATTCGGCGATGCGCGCAGGGGAGTGAATCGCGGTCACGGTCGGGTCGACCACGGCGAACTTGTGGGCCTGGCTGGCGCGCACGTACTGGTCCCAGACGTTGCGCGCGGTCGCCGTCAGTTCACCGCCCAGCACCAGCATCAGCGACAGCGCGCTGCTGCCCAGCCGCAGCGCGATCTCCGGCTCCGCCGCCAGTTGTTTCAGGCTGGGGCTGTAGAACACGGACAGGCCGCTCTTCAGCATCGGCATCGGCAGGTTGACCAAGGCGTAGCGCCAAGCCGGGATCTCGACTTCGGGGCTGTCCGCGAGGCCGCTGGTGACGGTCGAGAGAAGGTTTTTCGCCGCGGCTTCCTCGCGCTTCACGGTGCGCGTCTCGGTCAGCGTGATCAGCGCTTCGCGGATCGAGTCCGGGGAGTCGGGATCGACCCGCATGGTCACCCAGTCGATGGGATTGCGGCGCAGCGCGGCCAAGCTTTCCTCGCGCGAGCGCGTCTCAAAGGGCAGCGCGCGCACGTAGGGCTTTTCGTTGGGGTCGTGGAACAACTCGGTCGTGCACATCGCATCGGCCTGCGTCCCGCCCGGCAGCAGACCGCCGGGCGTGTCGAAGAACACCAGTGCGTTGATCAGGGCCAGCTTGGCCGGCGCGGACTCGCCGAGGAAAGCGATCCGGATGCGGTCGTTGCGCATCTGCTCGACCATGTCGTACATGCGCAGCGTCTGTTCGATGTCCGCCGGGCCATGGCGGTCGATCCAGCCACGGAACTCGTCGATGCTGGAGACGACGCCGTCACGCCATGCGGTGAAGTCGGTGACACGCTGCTGGAGGGGATTGGGCATGAAGGCTAGGGTCAGACCAGTGCAGGATCGCGGGTGAATTCCGCAAGATCCATGCCGCTGCGATGCTGCAGCCCATGCATTATCGCTCGCAACCCCCTAGCGTGCCCATGGGTGTCAAGTGTGACCCAAGTCACGTTCCCAGCAGCGCTATTGCGGCCCGTTCCAGCGGCGGGACGAACACGGTGACCAGAAGCTGGCAGGCAAGGATCACCAGGAGTGGCGAGATATCGACGCCACCGACCGTGGGCAGCCGCCGGCGCAGTGGCGCCAGGAACGGCCGGGTCAGGGCGGCGAGCAGCGGGGCCGCCGGGTTGTGCGGACTGACCCAGGACAGGACGGCGTGCAGCAGGACGCTGAACAGGAGCACGTAGAGGGCCAGCTTGACCACCCCCACCAGCCCCAGCAGGGCGAGCGCTCCCGCTGCTTCAAGCGGCGCCGCCGCGAGCGGGTAGCCGCGCAGCGCCAGCACGGCCGCCCAGGTCAGGCTGGCCGCGAGCCATGCCAGCACGAGCGTGGACAGGTCATGTCCGCGCCAGCCGGGCACGATCCGCCGTGCCGGGCGCACCGCGAAATCGGTGATCGCGAAAATGAAATGCGACAGTGCGCTGCGGGCGGGCGCGCGCACTGCCTGCAGCAGGAAACGGATCAAGAACGCCGCGGCGAAGAAATCCAGCACCGCACGCACGAGGAACTCCAGCGTCTGCTCGAGCATGCCGCCGCTCAGGACTTGCCGAGTTCGTCGCCGAGCGCGCGGCTGCGGTCGGCGGCGGACTGGACGGCGCGGAGGATAGTTTCCCGGAGATGGTCACTTTCCATGCTCGCGAGCGCGGCTTCGGTGGTGCCGCCCTTGGACGTCACGCGTGCGCGCAGTTCGGCCGGGGACTCGGCGGCGCCCGCGGCGAGCTTGGCGGCGCCTTCAAAGGTGCCGAGCGCCAGCGCACGCGCCTGCGCGGCATCGAGTCCGAGCGCGCGGCCGGCCGCTTCCAGCGCCTCGATGAAATAGAACACGTAAGCGGGCCCGCTGCCGGAGACCGCCGTGACGGCATCCATTTGTGTTTCCTCGCTGAGCCAGACCACGCGGCCGACGGCGCCCAGCAGGGCTTCGGCACGGGCCCTGTCCTCGGCGCCAGCGCCGGGCGCCGCACAGAGGCCGCTGACGCCAGCGTGGACCAGTGCGGGGGTGTTCGGCATCGCGCGCACGACGCGCGTGTGGCCGCCGAGCCAGCGGGCGAGGTCGTTGCTGCGGATGCCGGCGGCGATGCTGACCACCGTCGCCGTACCGAGCCGGCCGGCCAGCGTGCCCGCCACCGCGCGCAACTGCTGCGGCTTGACGGCGAGCAGTACGCACTCGGCGCCCGCCAGGGCCTCCTCGGGCCGCTCGAAGGCGGTGACGCCGAAGTCACGGATCAGCGCCGCGCGGGCAGACCCCTCGATCTCGACCACGCGCAGATCGGCGGCGGCGTGGCCTTTGGCGAGCAATCCGCCGATGAGCGCACGCGCCATGTTGCCGCCGCCGATGAAGGTGATGTTCATGGTTCAGTCTTCAATCAAAAAACCGGTTGGCCGCCAAGGCCCCAAGGATCTCGATACCCCCTTGAGGGGTACGCCAGGAAGGCCAAGGGTTAAGCGTGATCGATTATCCCGCGGAAAGGCAGTTTGACGGGTTTCTTGGCGCCCTGGCGGCAAGTCCTGTTAGCGTTCACCAAAAATCGCCGTTCCCACGCGCACCATCGTGGCGCCTTCGGCAATGGCCGCCTCCAGGTCCGACGACATGCCCATCGACAGTTCCGGCAGCGCGGGCCCGGTGGCGGCGATCTGGTCCCGCAACCGGCGCAGGGCAGCAAACGCCGTGCGCTGGGCCTCAAATCCCGCCGCGGGCCGTGGGATCGTCATCAGCCCCTGCAGCGCGAGACGCGGCAATTGTGCGATCGCGCGCGCCAGCGCGGGCGCCTCGGCCGGGGACACGCCGCTTTTCGAGCTTTCGTCGTCGATGTTGACCTGCAACAGCACCCGCAGCGGTGGCAGGTCGACAGGGCGCTGCGCCGAGAGCCGTTCGGCGATCTTCAGACGGTCCACGCAGTGCACCCAGTCGAACTGCTCGGCAACGGGACGGGTCTTGTTGCTCTGGAGGGGGCCGATGAAGTGCCACTCCAAATCGGGAACGGCGGCGCGCAGTGTGTCGATCTTGGCCACGGCTTCCTGCAGGTAATTCTCGCCGAACGCCCGTTGCCCAGCCGTCGCCGCTTCCACCACACGGTCAGCGCCGAAGGTCTTGCTGACCGCAATCAGCCGCGCGGCACCCGCAGGCCGTCCTGCCGCGGCGGTGGCGGCAGCGATGCGGGCGTTTGTCGCTTGCAAGTTGGCGGTGAGTGCGGTCATACTTTTCCCTTATTGTGAGGGGCTTAGCCGCGCCTGAACAGTCTGGACGTCTGGCCTTTGACAGTACCAGGGTATCAGCGCACCAGAACAGCGTTAAACAACATTCAAGGCGCAGTCCTTTGCGCCGCAGCACCGCGACATCACCGGGGAATCGTGCATGGACATTTCCGAACTGCTGGCCTTCGTCGTCAAGAACAAGGCCTCCGACCTGCACCTGTCGTCGGGACTGCCGCCCATGATCCGCGTGCATGGCGACATCCGCCGCATCAACCTGCCGTCGATGGAGCACAAGGACGTGCACGGCATGGTGTACGACATCATGAACGACGGCCAGCGCAAGTTCTACGAGGAAAACCTCGAGTGCGACTTTTCGTTCGCCATTCCCAACCTCGCCCGCTTCCGCGTCAACGCCTTCGTGCAGCAGCGCGGGGCGGCGGCGGTGTTCCGGACCATTCCGTCCAAGGTCATGTCGCTGGAAGACCTGAAATGCCCGGCGATTTTCAAGGATATCGCCGATACGCCGCGCGGCCTGGTGCTGGTGACCGGACCCACGGGGTCGGGCAAATCCACCACGCTGGCGGCGATGGTGAATCACAAGAACGAGACCGAGTACGGCCACATCCTGACGGTTGAGGATCCGATCGAGTTCCTGCACGAAGCGAAGAAGTGCCTGATCAACCAGCGCGAGGTCGGCCCGCATACGCTGTCCTTTTCGAACGCGCTGCGCAGCGCGTTCGAAAAGGACAGCGTAT
>CAZXNF010000101.1:0-9296 GCA_964641785.1 uncultured Streptomycetaceae bacterium
GCGCCACGCCTTGCGGCGGAAGGCATCAAGCTGCTGATCGAGCCGATCAACACGCGCGACATCCCCGGCTTCCTGCTCAACCATACTCAGCAGGCCGCGGACATCATCAAGGCCGTCGGTTCCGACAACCTGTTTTTGCAGTACGACATCTATCACATGCAGATCATGGAGGGCGACCTCGCCCCGACGATCGAGAAACACCTCGCGCGCATACCCCACATGCAGCTCGCCGATACGCCCGGCCGCAACGAACCGGGTACCGGCGAGATCAACTACGACTTCCTGCTGCCGCACCTCGACCGCCTCGGCTACAAGGGGTGGATCGGCTGCGAATACAAACCGAGGACCACCACCGAGGCGGGGCTCGGCTGGGCTGCCCTTTACCTCGGGTAGCCGGCGGCGCCATGCTGCGGCACGGCATCGCGACCTGCCATCGCCCGCCCTTGACTTGGGTGAGGCGCAGGCGGAACAATGCCCTCACAACACCGGCCGCACCCTGCGGCCGCGTATAAAAGGAGGAGTGTCATGATGCAAAGAACCCTGTTAGGGGGACTCGTTGCGGCTGCCTGCGTGGGCGCCCTGAGTCCTGGCCTTGCTGCCGCCCAACAAATGACCCTGATGACCGGCCCGCAGGGCGGCGTGTGGGTGCCGCTGGGTGGTCAGCTGAAAGCGATGTGGGAAAAAGCTATTCCCGGCCTCAACATTACCGCTACGCCGGGTGCCGGCATCGCCAACGTGCGCGGCGTGGATGAAGGGAAAGCACAGATCGGCTTCGGCAACTCCAGCACCACGGTGGACGGCATCGCCGGCAATGCGCCCTATCCGAAGAAAACCGCCAACGTCTGCCAGCTCGCCAACCTGTACCCGCAATACTTCCAAGTGGTGGCACTGGCGGATGCCAAGGTCAACTCGTTTGCGGACCTGAAGGGCAAGTCTGTAGTGACCCAGTCCAGGGGCAATACGGGCGAACTGCTGACCGAGATCGTGCTCAAGCTGAACGGCACGAATTACCAGGGCCTGTCGAAGATCAACTTCCAGGCCTCCTACACCGATGCGGTATCCATGATGAAAGACGGCCACGCGCAGGTGTTCACGCTCGGCACCACCGTGCCCGCGTCCTCGGTGATGGACCTCGCCAGTGCGCGCGACATCAAGATCGTGCCGGTGGACGACAAGACCATGGCCGACCTGCGCAAGATGAACCCGGGTTACCAGAAGCTGATCGTCAAGGCGGGGACGTATCCCAAACAAACGCAGGACGTCCCGATGATCGGTTACTCCGCGCATCTGGTCGTTGCCTGCGACCTGCCGGAAAACGTGGTCTACGCGATGGCGAAGGCCGTCGCCGCCAACGTGGAATCCATGTCGGCAGTGAACAAGTCCCTGGCCGGCCTCACACCCAAGGACATGGCCGCCGACATCGGCGTGCCATTCCACAAGGGCGCGGTGAAGTTCTACAAGGAAGTCGGCGCGATGTAATCGCGTTCCGCACGCGCGAAGCACGGGGCGGCGCCGGAAGCGCCGCCCCGTTTTTGCATCCGCAGGCTCCGGGGAGATTCACTTGCAAGAAGAAAACGCCGCCGTCCTGCCACAGTCGCCGCTGCTCAAGACGGCCGTCGCGCTCATCGCCGTCGCGATGTCGCTCTACCATATGTACGTGGCCGGCTTCGGTCCGCCGGATGCAGTGATCTTCCGCGGGACGCACCTGCTGTTCGCTCTGACGCTCGTCTGCCTGCTCTATCCGCTGAAACCCGGCGGCGGACCCGCGTGGCGCATCGCCGACGCCGTGCTGCTCGCCGCAGCCTGGGGCTTCATCCTGCACATTTTCCTCAATTACCAGCAGATTACCTACCGCATCATCTACATCGACGAGTTGACCACCTGGGACCGCATTTACGCCGTCGTCGCGGTGCTGGTGGTTCTGGAAGCCACGCGCCGTGTGCTGGGCTGGGCGCTGCCGCTCACAGCGGCGGCTTTTCTCGTCTATGCGGGGTTCTTCACTAACGTGAAGCTGCCGGTGCTGATGGAGCAGCTGTATCTCTCGACCGAAGGCATCTTCGGCTCGACCCTCGGCGTTTCAGCGTCGTACGTCATGCTGTTCGTGCTGTTCGGCGCGTTCATGGAAAAAAGCGGCACCGGACGGCTGTTCATGGATTTCGCACTGTCGATCACGGGACACACGGCCGGCGGGCCGGGCAAAGTAGCGGTGGTGTCCTCCAGCCTGTTCGGCACCGTGTCAGGCAGCGCGGTCGCCAACGTGATGGTGGACGGCCCGATGACGATCCCGCTCATGAAGCGCACGGGATTCCGCCCGCCGTTCGCGGCGGCAGTCGAAGCCACCGCGTCAACCGGCGGCCAGATCATGCCGCCCGTCATGGGCGCAGCGGCCTTCGTGATGGCCGAATTCCTTGCGGTGCCATACGCCACCGTCGCGTTGTGGGCGGTCATCCCGGCGCTGCTGTACTACGTGGCGGTGTTCTTCGCCGTGCACTTCGAAGCCAAGCGCTGCGGGCTGCATGGCGTGCCCAGGAACGAGCTGCCGCGGCTCGGACGGGTTCTCTACGAACGCGGTCATCTGTTCATTCCCATCCTGATGATTCTCGTCGGCCTCATCCTGGGCTACTCGGCGCCGTTGTGCGCCCTCGTTGCCGCGATCGCCTGCATACCCATAGCCCTGCTGCGCAAGACCACGCGGGCAGGGATCCACTGGCGCAACGTATTCGAGGCGCTGGAGGAAGGCGCGAAAAATACCTTGTCGGTGGTCATGGCCTGCGCCTGCGCCGGTATCGTGATCGGCTGCGTGACCATCACCGGTCTGGGCATTGTCTTCACGCAAATCGTGGTTGAACTCTCACGAGACATGCTGCCGCTCGCCCTGCTGCTGACGGCGATAGCCGGCATCATCCTCGGCATGGGCATGCCGACCACGCCCGCCTATATCGTGATGGTGTCGCTGCTGGTGCCGGCGCTCGTCAAGCTCGGCGCGCCATTGCCCGCCGCCCATATGTTCGCGTTCTACTTCGCGATCCTGTCGGCGATCACGCCGCCAGTCGCACTCGCGGTCTATGCCGCGGCCAGTCTCGCCAAGGCCGATCTGTGGAAGTCCGGCTGGGAGGCAATCCGCGTGGGCTCGGCGGGCTTCATCGTGCCCTTCATGTTCGTGTTCGAGCCTTCGCTGCTGATGATCGGCCCCTGGCAGGAGATTCTGCAGTCCACAGTCACGGCAACGATCGGCACCATTTGCCTCGCCGCCGGTCTGTTCGGCTACCTGCTGCGCGAGGCACGCCCGTGGGAACGCGCGTTTCTGCTGGTTGCCGCGATCCTGCTGATCAAACCCGGCCTCATCACTGACATGATCGGTCTCACACTGCTGGGCATCGTGCTCGTGGTCCAGTTTCTGGGGCAACGAAAGGCGGCAGGGACCGGGCGGTGACAACCGCGTCGATCTTTCACGGTTTCACGTTCGCCGGTAACCTTGCGACCTCCGTCACAGCACGCGCAAAGGAACGTTCATGAGCAACATCGGACTCGTCGGCCTCGGCATCATGGGCAAGCCCATGGCGCTGAATCTCATCAAGGGCGGTCACACGCTGTTCCTCCAGACCCGCAGCGGCGTGCCGGCGGAACTGACCGCCGCCGGCGGCAAGGCCTGCGCCAGTGCCAAGGAAGTCGCACAGCAGGCCGACATCATCATCACCATGGTTCCCGACACGGCCGACGTAGAGAAGGTGCTGTTCGGCCCCGGCGGCATTGCGGAAGGTCTGTCCAAGGGCAAGACGGTGGTCGACATGAGTTCCATCTCGCCGATCGCGACCAAGGAGTTCGCGCAACGTATCAACGCGCTGGGCTGCGATTACGTCGATGCCCCGGTGTCCGGCGGCGAGGTCGGCGCGAAGAATGCCGCGCTCACGATCATGGTCGGCGCGCCGCAGGCAGCGTTCGACCGGGTGAAACCACTGTTCGACCTCATGGGCAAGAACATCACGCTGGTCGGTGGCAACGGCGACGGCCAGACCTGCAAGGTGTGCAACCAGATCATCGTCGCGCTCAACATCGAGGCCGTGAGCGAGGCGCTGCTGTTTGCCAGCAAGGCCGGCGCCGATCCCGCCAAGGTCCGTCAGGCGCTGATGGGCGGCTTTGCCGCCTCCCGCATCCTCGAAGTGCATGGCGAGCGCATGATCAAGCGCACCTTTGACCCGGGCTTCCGCATCGAACTGCATCAGAAAGACCTGAGCCTGGCGCTGGCCGGGGCCCGCGCGATGGGCCTCGCCCTGCCCAACACCGCGACCGCGCAGGAACTGTTCAACGTCTGCGTCGCCAACGGTGGCGCGAAGTGGGATCACTCCGCGATGGTGCGCGCGCTGGAGAAGATGGCGAACCACGAAATCAAGTAGGCGTCGAACGCCCTCGTCCGCTGACAGCCTCGCCGACCGCCGCCAGAAACGCCTGCGTCACGGGCGTGGCGTCGCCCTGGCGCCAGCCGATCGCCGTCTCGGCGCGCGGGCCCCGGTAGCGCAGCGGGCGGTACACGATCCCTTCCATCCGGACCGCGCCAGCCGAGCGCGGCAACAGCGCCACGCCCACGCCGCTGCGTACGAGGCCGATGAGAGTCATGATGTGCATGGCCTGCTGCACGACGTCGGGCGTGAAGCCGGCGGTGAGACAAGCGCTCAGCACCTGCCCGTGCAGCGGCGAACGTCCGGGCGCGTACATCACGAAGCGCTCGCCGGACAGTTCGCGCAGACCGATCGCCAGCCGGCCCGCCAGACGGTGACGTCGCGGCAGTGCGGCGACCAGTGGCTCGCGCACGATCACGCGCGTCCGGATCGCGGCATTGGCCACCGGTGGCCGCAGGAAGGCGATATCGATGCGGCCGTCGAGCAGCGCGGGAATCTGTTCCGTACCGGTCATTTCCTGCAGGCGGACCTCGATGCCGGGCGCGCGCCGGGTGAACCGGCGCAGGATGCCGGGCAGCAGTTCGTAGGAGGCCGCGTGGATGAACCCAACGGTCAGGCAACCCGATTCGCCGCGGGCCGCGCGGCGCGCCGCCATGGCGGCCTCCTCCGCCCCGGCGAGTACCCGGCGCGCGTGCGGCAGGAACGCGGCTCCGGCCGGGGTCAGTTCGACGCGGCGTTGCGTGCGGCGGAACAGCTCGACGCCGATCTCGCGCTCAAGCCCCCGGATCTGCTGCGACAGCGGCGGCTGGGACAAGTGGAGTCGCTTGGCGGCGCGGCCGAAGTGCAGTTCCTCGGCCACCGCCACGAAGTAGCGCAGGTGGCGTTGTTCCATTGATACCTTTTTTGTCTCAATATGAGTTGAATTATATATTGGACGAACATCTCGCCATCGGGGTTCAATAGCCCTCGCAGCAGACTTGTGCAGACCCGCCGGCACCGCCGCCGCCGCCCCCTTGGAGGATTGCCCGCTTGAACGTAAACGCCCCCGCCTTCACCCGCGACCTGCTCAGGGCCACCGTGGGTCTCAGCCGTTTCGATCCGCTCGACCGGCTGCTCTATTACACCGACTTCGGCGACGGCCATGGCGGCTTCACCGAGACGATCGGCAACTACGAAGGCACGCTCGACACCATCCTGCCGGGCATGGACTTCCGCCCGCCGATGCTGTCCAACTACACGATGTGGGACACCGGCACCGCCGGATCGATGCAAGGTTCATACGCACTCAAGCTCGCCACGCGGCCGCTGGCGGGCAGCGTGACGGCGGCCACCAAGCGCCTCACCTGGCGCACGCTCGGCAAGGTCCGGCTGGAGTGCTTCTTCGGCATCAAGTCCGAGGCCACCGAAATGATCCTCACCGAAACCGACGTGCGCGCCTTCGGCATCCTGTTCGACCTGCAGTCCGGGGACCGCCGGCTGCTGCCGCGCCTTCGTTATCTCAACGCCGAGCACGGCAAGCTCGTCGGCCAATGGCAGATCAAGACCGACCACCCGAAAAAACATGCGATCGGCGGTTCCGGCAAGACCGCCTCGATCAGCCATTACGCGCCGGTGGGCTACACCGCCATCCCGGGGGCGCGCCAGGAACTGTGCCAGAACGAGTTGCCGACCAAGATGAACTGGCACTACCTCGCGGCCACCTTCGACCTCGCGGCGATGCGCTTCACCGAAGTCCGCTGCAACGACTGCGTCTACGATCCGTCCGGCATCGCGCCCTTCGAACTGCCGGTATGGCCGAACCTGCGCGGCCTGCTCAACACCATCTTCTTCGTCGAGACCGCGGTCGACAAGCGCGCGTTTCTGTACCTCGACTCGGTCTGTTTCTCGGCGGCGGACTGATGGCGACGCTCCGCGAGTCCTATACCGCCGTCGTCGCGCGCAACGTCGACCTCGTCGACGTGTGGGCCACCGAGCCGCACGAATGCGCGTGGGCCGGCGAGGCACTCTTCTTCGTGCGGGTGCTGGCGGCCGGCGGCAAGAAAAAACAGGTCGTGCGGGCGCACGTGCAAGTCTCGCCCGACGGCATGCACTGGGCGGACGAAGGCCGCACGTTGAGCGTACCGCCGCGCGCGGGCGTGAGCTTCGTGCGGGTGAGCCATTTCGGCGGCTGGCTGCGTCTTGCGGGCAAGGCCCCGGCGGGGAGTAAGCTGCGCGTGATGATTTACCTGGTGCTCAAAGCGTGAACCCGTGGCGCTGGCTCACCACCATTGCTGTGGCGATGCTGCCCGCGTACCCATGCGCGCAACCAGCGCAGTACCCGACCAAACCGGTGCGGGTCATCATCCCTTTCCCGCCCGGCTCCAGCACCAACGACATCCTCGGCCGAGCACTGGCGCAGCGTCTGAGCGAGACGCTGGGCCAGCAGTTCGTGATCGATAACCGGCCGGGCGCCGGCGGCAACCTGGGCTCCGAACTGGCGGCCAAGGCGGCGCCCGATGGCTACACGCTGCTGATCGGCACCAACGGGCCGATCGGCATCAGCCCGCACATCTACAAGACGCTGGGCTACGACCCGCTGAAGGACCTGCAACCGATCACGCTGTTCGCGATCGTGCCGTACGTGATCCTCGTACACCCCGCCGTGAAGGCGAACACGCTGGCCGAACTGATCGCGCTGGCGAAGGCGCAGCCGGGCAAACTGAACTACGCCTCACCTGGCAACGGCTCGACGCCACATCTCTGCATGGAAATGCTCAAGGCCCAGACCGGCATCGACCTCGTGCATATTCCGTACAAAGGCGGCGCGCCAGCCACCATCGACGTGCTCGCCGGGCAGGCGCAGGTGTTCTGCCCGGGCCTGCCCCCGGTGCTTCCGCACATCAAGGCCGGCAAGCTGCGGGGGCTTGCGGTCACGATGCCGGGGCGCACCGCCTTTCTGCCCGAGATCAGCACCGCCAAGGAACAGGGTTTTCCGGCACTCGATGTGAATTCCTGGGTCGGCCTGCTCGCCCCCGCGAAAACGCCGCGGGTAATCGTCGACAAGCTGAGCGGCGCGATCGCCCGCATCGTCGCCACGTCTGAGATGAAAGCGGCCCTGCTGGCCAACGGCGCAGAGCCGGTTGCGCTGGGGCCCGAGGCCTTCGGCGAGTTCCTGCGCGCCGAGTCCGCGAAATGGGCAAAGGTCGCGAAAGCCGCGAAGCTCCAGATCGACTGACTGCGGCTCAGCCCGCCGCCGGAACCTCCAGCACTTCCGGAACGTGACCGGCGGCCTCCAGAAACCGCCGCAGGTCCGGCTGGTCGACGATCAACGTCGCAGTATTCACCAGCGGGTGGCATTGCACGGCATCCGCCTCCGACAGCACCCGGTCCAGCACCAGCGTGATGCGGCCGCCACGGTCGTTGATCAGTGCCATCATGCTGACGGCGCCCGGCGTCACCCCCAGCGTCTCCAGCATGGTTTCCGCCGAGGCAAAGCTCAGTTTGACCGTGCCGAGGACCTTGGCAGTGGCTTTGAGGTCGGTCCGCTTGCCGAAGGGCACCGTCAGCATGAATAGGCGCCCGGTCTTGCGGTCTTCGACCAACAGGTTCTTGGCATGCGCGCCGCGCGCTTTCGGCACCAGGCGGTCCGCTTCCTCCGCCGTGAACACGGCGGGATGGTCCAGCCGCTCGTACGCGATCCCCTGCGCGGCGAAAAACGCATACAGCTCGTTCGCACCCCATCGTTCAAGAGTCGTCATTGCGCAGGTCCGTCCATGCGGTTTGCGGGCGATTGTATGGAACGTGCCCTCGTTCGTGTAGTGGTTGACGGCCTTGTCGTGTTTGCCTACGCTCGATCCTAATCATGAGCGCCGTTGTTCTCCAGCCTGTAAACATCGATCGGCGGCGTGCCGTCGCTGCCGCCCTGGCATCGATCCTGCCGCCAAGCGCGTTGCTGCAGTCGGATGAGTCCGTCAAGCCGTACGAATGCGACGGCCTCTCCGCCTACCGCCAGCCGCCGATGGTCGTGGCCCTGCCGGAAACCGAAGCCCAGGTGCAGGCCATCCTCAAGACCTGCCATCGGCTGCAGGTGCCGGTGGTCGCGCGCGGCGCCGGCACGGGATTGTCTGGCGGCGCGCTGCCCAGCGGCGACGGCGTGCTGCTGGTGCTGGCCAAGTTCATGCGCATCCTGGACATCGACCCGCTGGCACGCACCGCGCGCGTCCAGCCTGGCGTGCGCAACCTCGCCATTTCCGAGGCGGTCGCCGCCTTGGGTCTCTATTACGCACCCGATCCGTCAAGCCAAATCGCCTGCACCATCGGCGGCAACGTCGCGGAAAACTCCGGCGGCGTGCACTGCCTCAAGTACGGGCTCACCGTGCACAACATCCTCAAGGTGCGCGCGGTCACGATTGAGGGCGAATTGCTGGAGATCGGCAGCCACGCGCTCGACAGCGCCGGCTACGATCTGCTGGCGCTGCTCACCGGTTCCGAAGGGCTGCTCGCGGTGGTGACCGAGGTCACCGTCAAACTGCTGCCGAAGCCGGAATGCGCGCAGGTCGTGATGGCCGCCTTCGACGACGTGGAGAAAGCCGGCAACGCGGTCGCCAGCATCATCGCGGCCGGCATCATCCCCGCCGGCCTGGAAATGATGGACCAGCCGGCGATCATCGCCGTCGAGCCTTTCGTCAACGCGGGCTACCCGACCGATGCTGCGGGCCTGCTGCTGTGCGAATCCGACGGCACCCGCGAGGAGGTCGATGAGGAAATCCGGCGCATGGAAGCGGTCATGCAGGAAAGCGGCGCGCATCTGATCCGCACCTCGCGCGACGAAGCCGAGCGGCTGCGCTTCTGGGCCGGCCGCAAGGCGGCCTTCCCCGCCGTCGGCCGCATCTCGCCCGACTACTACTGCATGGACGGCAC
>CAZXNF010000102.1:0-9041 GCA_964641785.1 uncultured Streptomycetaceae bacterium
CCCTCGAACACCCAGTAACCGAACTCGCCGCGTACCGACAGGATGCGGCCGAAAAAGCCGCTGTCGCGCAGCATCTTGAGCTTGAGCATGCCCGGCAGCCACAGCTTGTCCTGCACGACGCCGTGCTTGATGCCGGCCTTTTCTGCGGCGCGGTACAGGTCCACGGCTTCGGCGAGCGTTGTCGCGACCGGCTTCTCGCAATAGATGTGCTTGCCGGCCGCGATCGCCTGCTTGAGCAGCGTGGGCCGCAACTGCGTCGATGCTGCGTCGAAGAAGATCGTGTCGTCCGGGTTGCGCAGCGCCCCCGCAAGATCGGTCGTCCAGCGCGCAACCCCCACTTTTTTGGCCAGCCGCTCGATCTTGTCGGCATCGCGGCCGACGAGGATCGGGTCGGGCATGAGGCGCGTGCCGTCGCGCAGCGCGACACCGCCCTGTTTGCGTATTTCGAGTATCGAGCGGATCAGGTGCTGGTTCATGCCCATGCGTCCCGTCACGCCGTGCATGATGACCCCTATGCGTCGTTCAGCCATGTCGGCAATCCTTGGCGGTCGGCTACTGTGCTTTGAGTCCCGCCGCTTTGGCGAGCGCGATGTTCGCGGTGAGTTCCGCCTTGATATAGGCATCGAACTCCTGAGGCGTCATCAGCATCGGGTCCGCGCCCAGGTCGGCGAAACGCTTCTTGACTTCAGCCGAGGCCAGGACCTTCTGCGTTTCCTGGTACAGCCGGTTGACGATCGCGCGCGGCGTCTTGCCCGGCGCCAGCATGCCGATCCAGAAGTTGTATTCGGAATCCGGCACGCCGGCTTCCGTCGTCGTCGGCACGTCGGGCAGCACCGATGAGCGCTTGGGCGAACCCA
This sequence comes from uncultured Streptomycetaceae bacterium, assembly GCA_964641785.1. GTDB lineage: Bacteria > Pseudomonadota > Gammaproteobacteria > Burkholderiales > SG8-41 > CAZXNF01. The sequence goes on from CAZXNF010000102.1 coordinate 858, forward strand.
CCGCCAGCGCGAGGAGCCGGCCGTCCCTGATGAACGGCAGCGCGGGCGCCACCGGGCAGAAATAGTAGTCGACTCTTCCGGTCATGACGTCGAGCAGCGCATCGGGCGAGCCTTTGAACGGCACGTGCGTGCCCTCGAACCCCGCGCGGACGCGGAATTTCTCGGCGTTGAGATGCGTCGCGGAGCCGGCGCCCGCGGACGCGTAGTTGATGCTGCCGGGCTTGGCCTTGGCCGCGGCGATCAATTCCTTGACCGAGCGGATCCCCTTCGAAGGCGAAATGACGAGTACGTTAGGCAGGCTCGCGAGCGGCGTGATGCCCGTGAAGTCGCGCAGCGTGTCATACGGCAGGGTCGCAAACATCGCCGGGTTGACCGTGTGCGAAGACGAGTGCACCAGCAGCGTGTGACCGTCGGGCTCGGCCTTCGCCACCACGGCCGCGCCGATCGTCCCGCCCGCGCCGGCGCGGTTGTCGACGATCACGTTCTGGCCCAGATTGACGCTCAGCCGGTCGGCCACCGCGCGCGCGATGATGTCCGTCGTGCTGCCCGGTGTGAAGGGCACGATCAGCCGGACGGGCCGGGCAGGGTAATTCTGGATGTCGGCCGCGCCTGTGCCGGTGCAGACCGTCACGGCACAGAGCGCCGCTGCCTGCTGGATCAGTCTCGTTTTCATCACTCCTCCTTGGGTGGTTACGTCGTTTTTAAATTTTTGATCAGCGGCGCAGCGCGTTCACGATCATCGCGGTGTTATGCCGTGCGCGCCGCGCGAGCGCTGCTTTGGTCATCAGGTCGCGCCCGAAAATGCGCGACAGCGTGTAGCGGTTGGACAGATAAAAATAGCCTTCGCCGGCGATCGAGATATAGAGCTGGACGGGATCGATGCCGCGCCGGAACAGGCCCGCCTGCTCGCCGCGTTTCAGGATGGCGCGCAGCGTTTCCACCAGCGGCGTGTGCATTTGCGGCACGCGTGCGGATTGCGCGAGATGACGGCCCCGGTGCAGGTTCTCGCTGTTGAGCAGCGTCATGAATTCCGGATGCTCGAGAAAGTAGTTCCACGTGAAGGTGACCAGGCGCTTGACCGCCGACACCGGCGACAGCCTGGCGAGCTTGAGGCTGCGCTCGGCGTCGCGAATGTGCGCGTAGCGCGCTTCGAGCGCGGCCAGAAACAGGCCTTCCTTGTCGCGAAAGTAGTAATAGAGCATGCGTTTGTTGGCGCCCGCCGCGGCGGCGATCCGCTCGACCCGCGCGCCGCCCAGTCCGTGGCGGGCGAACTCGGCGCCGGCGGCCCGCAGGATCTGCGCGCGCGTGCGCTCGGGATCGCGGGTGATTCCGGAGGACGCCGCGCCGCGCCGCGACTTGTTTTTCGCAGCCATCGCGCGTTTTAACCGAACGGTTAAAAAAAGACAAGACGCGGTTTTTCGCCGTCATGCCGTCCGCACAGCGGCCGGCCCGCGCAGGCGCCCTGCGGGGCTTGGCCATACGGCGCCGGCATTCGCGATAAGATAGCCTTGATGACGGCCACAATTTCTCCCGCAGCCTGGACCGCGGCCGACCTCGACGCCGACCGGCGCTGGACCTTCGCGCTGGACGACCGCGCGCGACGCGACCTGCTCGGGGCCGTGCGCGCGGCGCGCGATCCGGCCAGGACGCTGCTCGACTACCGGCGCGAGGACTTCGACTTGGTCAGCGCCGCGAAGCCCATCGCCGCCGCCGTCGTGGAAGCGCGCGGGCGCGGGCTTTCTCTGCTGAAGGGGTTGCCGCGCGAGGACCTCGACGAAAAGGATTTCGAACTGTTGACCTGGGCGATCGGCCTGCACACCGGCGTCGGTCGGCCGCAGGGCAAGGCCAGCCACTATCTTTCCGCGGTGCGCGACGCCGGCACGGACTACCGCACCGCGACCGGCCGCGGCTACTCGTCCAACGCCGAACTCGATTTCCACACCGACTCCACGGATTTCGTCGGCCTCAGTTGCTACAACCAGGCCATCTCCGGCGGCACGAGCATCGTCACCAGTTCGGTGGCCGCGCACGCACGCATGGCGGCGGAGCGACCGGACCTGCTGGAACTGCTGCACCAGCCGATCCACTTCAGCCGCCAGGGCGAACAGGCGCCGGAGGAGGCGCCCTCCTACCCGCAACCGGTGTTCGACGAGGCAGACGGACTGCTGTTCAGCAAGTGGAACCGCAACCGCGTGGAGGCGGCGCAGAAACTCGAAGGCGTACCCCAACTGACCGCCCAGCACCGCGAGGCGCTGGAATATTTCGATGCGCTGGTGCGCCGGCTGGAGCTTGCCTACACGATGGTCCTGGAGCCGGGCGACCTGCAGTTCATCAACAGCCACGTTACGCTGCACTCGCGCACCGACTTCAGGGATCACGCCGATCCGGCGAAGAAGCGGCTGCTGTTCCGCCTGTGGCTCGCCACGCCCGACGGCGACCGCCTGCCGGAAAGCTGGCGGCCGGTGTTCAAGACCACCGAGCCGGGCACTGTGCGCGGCGGCATCCTCGGCCAGCAGCACGACGAGCGCTGCAAGGCTTTCGAGCGGCGGCAGGCCGCGGCGCTGGGCATGCGGATCGCTTGACCGGACGGCGTGCGGCCTGCCTTCATGAAAAGGAATCGACTTGCGTGATCCCAGCCCGCGCCGCAGACGCCTGTTTCTGTTCTTCGCCGCCCTGGCGCTGGCGGGGACGTTCATCCGGTGGTTGGCGCCCGCGCAATCCGAGCTCTCGCGGTTCGGCGCGATGCTGCTCATCCTCTGGATCCCGGTCGCCAGCCATTTCATCTTTTACGTTCTGAAGCGACGCAGTGCCCGGGCTGCCCGCATCGAAGAACTGGTCGCCGACACCGGATTCCAGGCCGAAATCGTCGCGGAAGTGACCTTCGCATGGCCACCGCGCAACGACGGACGGCATCCCATTCCCGGCCGGGAGTATCCGTCCATCTTCGCCATCGGCGCGGAAGGGTTCTCCGCACGGTTCGTCGTGCCCGTTGGCGTGCCGAACGCGCCCGAGGCTGCGCAGCGCGTGGAGGCGGAATTTCTGGTGCCGGCCGTGGCGTTGCCGCGCTTTACCGTGGGCACCCGGTTCAAGGTGCTTGAGGGCCGGGACTATCGCGGCGAGGGCTGCGTGCTGGAAGTGACCGTCTAGAGCCTGTTATGGACCTAAACGTGCGCGGCGAACGCGGGAATAGGGGTTCAGTGCCAGGAGCCGATCGCGCCGCAGTGCCAGCACTGCAAGCTGAGCGGCGACAACGCAATGGGCCCCTAGTCGCGCGTTCCCTTCGGGTTGAGCCAAAAGGGCCCGTCTGCGTCGTTGCTCGTCGGAATGAGGGTCACTGCGGCCTCCTCGCGCCTAGCAGCCGAACCCTTTTGGCTCAACGCCGCGCACGTTTAGGCCCGTAACAGGCTCTAGGGGCCGCAGGGGGCGCGGATCAACCCCTGGCCTTGCCGAACGCAAAGGCCTACGAGCGGCGGCAGGCGGCGGCGCTGGGGCGGCGCGTCCTTTGACCGGCGCGCCATCGCGCGCTTCCTTGACGTGCGTCAAACTCGCGCCCGCCGACGGTGTTCAAATGAAGACGGTCGCAGCCCGGGCGCCGCTCGCGCCGGGCAATGCGGCCATGTGTCTACAGGAGAAGCCATGAAACCCAACGTCGGCAACGCGGACCGCGTGGTGCGGATACTGATCGGCCTAGGCCTGTTCAGCCTGCTGTTCCTGCTCGAAGGCAACGCGCGCTGGATCGGCATCCTCGGCGTCGTGCCGATCGGCACCGCCTTCCTGCGCTGGTGCCCGGCCTACGACATCGTCGGCATCAACACCGGCGCGTCCGGCGACAAGCGCGCGCCCTGACACAGTCGGGCCTCAACGCTGCGGCTTGCCGAATGCGCCGGCCTTCTGCAATTCCGCGATTTGTACGTCGCTGTAGCCGAGTTCCTTCATCACATCAATGGTGTGCTCGCCGTGCGTTGGCGACGGCGTGGGCAGGCGCGCTGGCGTCTTCGACAGCCGGATCGGCGAGCGGACCACGCGTACCTTGCCCGCCGTGCGGTGGTTGACGTCGTACAGCACCTCGCGCGCCTTCACCTGCGGATGCTCCACCAGTTGCGCGACGTTGTTGATGGCGCCGACCGGGATATCGTTCGCCAGCATCAGCGGTTCCCATTCTTCGTAAGACCTGGTTTTCAGCACGTCCTGCAGAATGGGCAGCAGCGTAGTGCGGTTGCGCGTGCGGTCGGGTGTGGTGCGGAAGCGCGGGTCTTCCAGCAGGTCCGGGCGGCCGATCGTGGGGCAGAAGCTCTGCCAGATCTTGTCGCCGGCGATGGCGAGCGCGATGTCCTTGGTCTTGGTGTGGAAGGTCTGGTACGGCACCAGCACCGAGTACGCCGTTCCCAGCGGCTTCGGCACCTCGCCGTCCGCGAAGTAGTTGGAGATCGCGCTGGACAGCAGCGACATCTGGCCTTCGAGCATGGACACGTCGATGGACTGGCCCTCGCCGGTCTTGTCCTTCACGCGCAGCGCCAGCGTGATCGCGTAGGCCGAATACATGCCCGCCGTCAGATCGGCGATGGACACGCCGGCGCGGGTGCCGCTGCTGCCCGGTTCGCCGGTGACGCTGATCATGCCGCTTTCCGCCTGCACGATAAGGTCGAGCGCCGCGCGTTCGCGGTACGGGCCATCCTGCCCGAAGCCCGAGATCGAGCAGTAGATGATGCCGGGATTGCGCTTGTTCGCCTGCTCGTAATCGAGTCCGAGGCGCTTTAAGGCGTCCATGCGGTAGTTCTCCAGCACCACGTCGGCCTGTTCGACCATCTTGAAGAACACCGCCTTGCCCTCGGGCGACTTGAGGTCGAGCACGATGCCCCGCTTGTTGCGATGCAGGCCCACGAAGTAGGCCGTCTCGCCGCCCGCCATGGGCGCGCCCCAGCCGCGCGCGATGTCGCCGGCGCCGGGCGGCTCGACCTTGATCACCTGCGCGCCGAAATCGGCCAGCATGGTCGAGCAGAAGGGGCCGGCGAGCGCGTGGCTCAGATCGATGACTTTGACGTCTTCAAGGGGCAGTTTCATGGAATGAGCCAGTGGTAAGCGGAAAGGATCAGGGCGCGACTTCGAGCAGGATCTTGCCGACGTGCACGCTCGATTCCATGCGCTGGTGGCCTTCGACGGCTTTTGCGAGCGGCAGCACGGAATCGATGAGCGGCGTGACCTTCGTGCCGAGATGGGGCCACACGCGTTCCACCACTTGGCGCACGATTTCCGTCTTCAGCGCGAGCGAGGATACGCGCAACTGCGAGCCCGTGATAACCGCACGCTTGGCCATGATCGCGGCGACGGGCACGGTGTAGTCAACGCCGTCGGCGCCGGAGAGATGCACGATGCGCCCGTCGACGGCGAGGGCCGCGAGATTGCGTGCTGCGTAGCCGCCGCCGATCATGTCGAGGATCACGTCGGCGCCATGGCCGCCGGTGATCTTCTGCACTTCGGCGACAAAATCCTGCGTGCGGTAGTTGATCGCGCCGTTCGCGCCCAGCTTCAGGCAGGCCGCGCATTTTGCATCGCTGCCGGCGGTCACCACGACGTGCGCGCCTTCGAGCCGCGCGAGCTGGATCGCCATCGTGCCGATGCCGCTGGAGCCGCCGTGCGCGAGCAGCCATTCGCCGGCCTTCAGGCGGCCGAGCATGAACACGTTGAGCCAGACGGTGAACAGCGTTTCCAGCAGCGCGGCGGCCAGCTTCAGGTCGAAGCCCGCGGGGATCGGCAGTACGACGGGCTCCAGCGCGATGCAGTATTCGCCGTAGCCGCCGCCGTTGGTCAGAGCGCATACGCGATCACCCGTCTTCCAGCGGGTCACGCCGGGGCCGACTGCCGCGATGGTCCCAGAGACTTCAAGGCCCGGGATGTCGGTGGCGCCCGGCGGGCCGAAGCCGCGAATCCGCTGCCCGCAGTCGTGGCGGTTGATGCCGGCGTAGGCGACCTTGATCAGTACTTCGCCCGCGTTCGGCTGCGGCACCGGCCGTACGACGGGTTCCAGCACCTCGGGGCCGCCGGCGCGCGCGATGGTGATGGCGTTCATGGTGGTCGGCAGCATGGCGGTTCCCTGGGGGTTATCGGTTCAGAAACGCCTGCATCGCCTGCGCGCACGCGGCGGGCTGGTCGAGCGTGACGTGATGGTCGCTGTCGGGGATTTCCACAAACTCGACGTGCGGGCAGTGCGCGTGGATTTCGCCCACGATTTCGGGAGACAGCCGCGGGCTCAGGGCGCCCTTGATGAGTTGCACCGGCGCCTCGATGCGCTGCCAGTAAGGCAGTCCCTCCCACGGCTCGCGCGTCGCGTAGACGTTGCGATCGAATTTGTGGCGCCAGCGGCCGTCGGGAAATTGTCGCGCGCCGCGATGCGCGAGATGGCGGATGACTTCCGGCGCTGCCCGTGTGCCTTCGGGCCGCAACCGGTAGCGTCCGATGAACTCCTCTTGCGTCGCGTAGCTGCTGCCCTCGCGACTGCCCACGCCGCGCAGCGCGGTGACGCGGTCTTCCTGCATCCGTACGAGCGAATCGATCACGATCAGCTTTGCCATCCGGCCCGGGTAGGTCGCGGCGTACACGACGGACACCATGCCGCCCATCGAATGACCCACCAGCACGAAGTCGCGCAGGTCGAACTGTTCGACGACTTCGTTGAGATCGGCGGCGTAGCGGTCGTAGGTGTACTCGGCGGGCGGCCCCCATTCGCTGTCGCCGTGGCCGCGCTGGTCGAGCGCGCGCACGTGATAGTCCGCGCTAAAGGCGGGCGCGATGAAATCGAACCAGTGGCCATGTGCGGCGCCGCCGTGCACGCACAGCATCGCGGGCTTCCCGGCGGTGCCATAGTCCAGATAGTGGAGTTTGAGCCCGGACGCTTCGACGAAACAGCTCGTGCGCGGCGCCGGAGAGAGGCTAGGCTCCAAGAGTGACATGCGTCAGCGGAAATCGTCGGCGGTGAGGCCGCTACCTTCGATGATGCTTTTCAATGTTCCGACGGGAATGGATTTGGCGCCGTGCATGGCGACAATAACCTGCCGTCCATTGGCGTGCCGCCATTTCTGGTGGCTGCCCGACTGGCCGACCAGTGCAAACCCGTTTTTCCGTAGCGCCTTGACGATATCATTGGCATTACAAATCGGGTAATACCGGCTCACGGCAACGCGACTTGCAGGACCTTGGCACCTTTTTCGACGGTCAGATCGGAGGGCAAGAACCAGAGCGCGAGCGCTTCCTTGGCGTTTTCAACCGCTTCCGCCTCGGTGTCACCCGCAGTCGCGCATCCCGGGAGTTCCGGGAACACCGCCGACCAGCGCTTGGCCTCTGGGTCGAATTGCACGATGAGTCTGAGCTTCATGGTCGTATTCTATTGGGCGGCAGTGGTCGCGGGCAAGGGAAGGCCAGAATGCTACCGGCCCACTTGAGTCAGCGGCATTGAGTCAGCGGCACGCACGCTCGACGCGCCGCGCGTGCACGGCTAGACTCGAACGCATCCATTGCTGGAGATATCATGAGTGATAAAGCGCCGCTGACCATCGACATCGTCTCGGACGTCGTCTGACCCTGGTGCTTCATCGGGAAGCGCCGCCTGGAAGCTGCCTTGCAGTTATTCCGGGCCGAGTTTCCCGATGAGGACCCGCCGGCCGTGCGCTGGCTGCCGTTTCAGCTGAATCCCGACCTTCCCGCGCAGGGCATCCCGCGCCAGGACTACATCGCGCGCAAGTTCGGCCCCGCCGGCAACACCTACGCGCGCGTGTCCGGCGTCGGCAAGGAAGTCGGCATCGACTTCGCATTCAACGCGATCAAAGTGCAGCCGAACACCGTCAACGCTCACCGCCTGATGATGTATGGCGCGAAACAAGGTCGCGAGGACGAAACCGCCGAAAGCCTGTTCCGCGGCTACTTCATGGAAGGCGCGGACTTGACCGACAACGCGGCCCTCGCGGTCATCGGCGAGCGGGCCGGCCTGGACCGCAAGGCACTGGAGGCCTACCTCGCGTCCGACGAGGACCGCGACGCCGTGCTCGCGGGCGACCTCGAAGCGCGGCAGTCGGGCGTCAACGGCGTGCCTTACTTCATCTTCAACCGCAAAGTGGCGCTGTCGGGCGCGCACGAGCCCGAAACGCTGCTCGACGCGATGAAGCAGTCGCTGCAGGCTTAGCGCCCGCGCGG
>CAZXNF010000102.1:9051-9285 GCA_964641785.1 uncultured Streptomycetaceae bacterium
GGTTCAGTGTGCGGCGGCGGCGCCGGCCAGCCGCCGCCCGCCGCGCCACGTGCGCGAGATCAGGAACACCACGATGCCGCCGTTCAGCAGATTGAAGGCGATGCCGTTGAGGAAGGCCGCGCGGTAGGAGCCCGTCCAGTCGAAGATCGCGCCGGACATCCAGCCGCCGAGCGCCATGCCGAAGAGCGTCGCCATCAGCACGGTGCCGACGCGCGCGCCCGCTTCCCGCGGCGC
>CAZXNF010000103.1:0-9200 GCA_964641785.1 uncultured Streptomycetaceae bacterium
AGTTTCCACTGCCACCCGCCGCCGGTTTGCCCGGAACCGAAAAATCGGGTGCCCGGACAACCTGCAGCGTAGTCGTAGAATCCTGCGATCAAGCGTCCTGCTTGAGCCCGGGTGGTGAAATTGGTAGACACAAGGGACTTAAAATCCCTCGCTGCGCAAGCGGCATGCCGGTTCGAGTCCGGCCCTGGGCACCAGATTCGTCTTGCGGGAGATTCTCATGCCTTACTTCGTTGAAGCCTATTCGCCCTTCAATCCGGTCGGCCGGCAGCTCCAGCACCTCGGCGAGTTTGAGGAACAGCCGGCGGCGATCGCGGTGGCCAAACGCCTGATCGACGACTTCCTCCTGCAGGAGCACAAGCCGGGCATGACCGGCGACGCCCTGTTCGTGCACTACCAGACCTTCGGCCAGGTTCCGTGCGTGCTGCGCAGCGATGGCAAGACCATTGGCAACACCGGCTTTGCCGCGCTCGAATACGCCAAGACGCGCAGCGCGGAACTGTGCGCAGCGGGTTGAGCGGGCAGGGGCCTACCTCGGCTGACCGCTCTTGCGCAGTTGCACGGGCGAGGCGGTCCGCCCGCGCAGCCGAATGTTGAGCATTTCCACCGCGAGCGAAAAAGCCATCGCGAAGTAGATGTAGCCCTTGGGCACGTGGAACTCAAGGCCCTCGGCGACCAGTGCCATGCCGATCATGATCAGGAAGGACAGCGCCAGCATCTTAATGGTGGGGTTCCGGTCGACAAACTCGCCGATGGGCCGCGCGGCAAACATCATGACCATCACGGACAGGACGATGGCGGCGATCATGACCTCCACCTGATCGACCATGCCGACCGCCGTGATCACGGAGTCGAGCGAGAAGACGATGTCGATCACGGCGATCTGGACCAGGATCGAGCCGAATGTCGCCTGCGCAACCTTTTTCCCCGTGCCCTGGTCCTGCGCCTGGCCTTCCAGGCTATGGTGGATTTCGGCGGTGCTTTTCCAGAGCAGGAACAGACCGCCGCCGATCAGGATGAGATCACGGCCGGAAATCTCCATGCCGAAGGCGGTGAAGAGCGGGGCGGTGAGCCCCATGACCCAGGACAGTGCGAGCAGCAGCAGGATGCGCGTGCCCATGGCAAGGCCGAGGCCCAGCCGGCGCGCGAGATTGCGCTGCGCGACGGGCAGGCGGCCGACCAGGATGGAAATAAAGATGATGTTGTCCACGCCCAGCACGATCTCGAGGGCGGTCAGGGTGGCGAGCGCCACCCATGCAGCAGGGTCCATCAGCAATTCCATCAGCGTCTCCGTTCAATTCCGGCGGTTATGCCCGGTATTCTAAGGGGCCGCGCAGCCGTCTCGTGTAAGATCGTTCCATGAAGGTTTTCAATCTTGCCTGCAACAGGGGCCACCGCTTCGAGGGCTGGTTTGCCTCCGGCGAGGAGTACGAGCGCCAACAGCGCGAGGCCCTGTTGTCCTGTCCTGTCTGCGCAAGCGCGCAGGTGGAGCGACTGCCGTCGGCGCCCTACATCGGCAAGGCGCGTCCGGCGGCGACGGATGCGTCGGCCGCGACGACCCCCGCGGTCCCCCAGCCGGTGGCGAACCTCGGCGCACAGGCGCTGGCGAAGCTGATGGACCACATCGTGCGCAATACCGAAGACGTCGGCGGCCGTTTTCCGGAGGAAGCCCGCAAGATCCACTACGGCGAGTCGGATGAGCGGCGCATCCGGGGCACCGCCTCAACCGAGGAAGTCGAGTCCCTCCAGGAAGAGGGCATCGACGTTCTCCCACTCCCCGGACACCTGACCGCGCGGCGACATTGACGGGCGCTTGATATGCATCAAACCCGCAGGCCCGTCCGGCGTTAGGATCCAGCAACGCACACCTTTCCAAGCATTACAACGTTTTAGGGGGCACCATGTTCAAGCACATCCTGGCACCGACCGACGGCTCCAAACTGGCCGAGAAGGCGATCAAGCGGGCGATCGAGTTTGCCGGCGAGACGGGCGCGCAGGTCACGATCCTGCACGTCACGCCCCGGTTCCGTACCTTGATGGACGAAGGCTTTGTGGCTGTTTCCAGCGCGTCCCTGCAGAAGCGTTTCGAACAGGAGTCGGCGGCGCGCGCGGCCAAAATCCTGGCCGGCGCCCAGCGCGACGCCAAGGTCGCCGGTGTGACCTGCGAGGCCGTGTCGGCCGCCAGCGACGCGCCGTACGAGGAAATCGTCAAGCAGGCCAAGAAGCGCAAGTGCGACCTCATCATGATGGCCTCGCACGGCCGCCGTGGCATCAGCGGTCTGCTGCTCGGCAGCGAAACGGCCAAGGTACTCACGCACTCCACCATCCCGGTACTGGTGTACCGGTAATCCGCCGGGCCTTCCGGGCGCGGTGACCGACGCGAGCCACGATGCCGGCGGAAGCACTGTTGCGCCAGACGGCGGGCTTCCTCCGCCGATACCCGCCGTTCGACCACGTGGAAGAGGCGGCGCTGCAGTATGCCGTGGCGCGCCTGACGCTCGCCTATTTTCCGCGCGACACACCCATCCTCACCCGGGGGTCGGGTCAGCCGGATGCCCTCTACATCGTCCAGAAGGGCGCGGTCTGCCTGGCCCAGCCCCCGGACCGGCGCGAGGCCGGCGCGGCGGCGGTGATGCTGGGGCCGGGCGAATGCTTCTCCGTCGGTGCGTTGCTCGAACGTCGCGCGGTGAGCCACCCGTATACCGCTGTCGAGGACAGCTTCTGCTATCGCCTGCCAGCGGAAGCTTTCGAGGAACTGTGCGCGCGCAGCGAACGCTTTCGCGCGTTCTGCACGGACTACCTGAAGGCGCTGCTGCGGGAGTCGCGGCAACTGCAGCAGGCCCGTGCCAGCCACGAAGCCGGCGCGCAGTACAGCATGCTCACCCCGGTGGCGGAATTGTGCAGCGCGCAGCCGGTCGCCTGTACCGAAGACACCCGGCTGCGGGTAGCGCTGACCGACATGAGCGCCGGGCGCGTAGGGTCCATGATCGTGGTGGACGCGGCCTCGCGCCCGGTCGGCATCTTCACCCGCAGCGACCTGCTCGATCGCGTGGTCCTCGCGGGTGCATCGCTCGAGCAGCCGATCGCCGGCGTCATGACGCGCGATCCGGAGTGCCTGCCGCGCGAGGCCAGCGCGCACGAGGCGGCTCTGCTGATGGCGCAGCGGGGCATCCGGCATGTGATCGTGGTGGACGCTGCCAACGGACGCCTCGCCGGCATCGTGTCCGAACGCGACCTGTTCGCGCTGCAGAGAGTCAGCCTGCAGCGGGTTCATGATCGCATCGCGGGCGCCGGCGACCTCCCGGCCCTGCAGGCTGCCGCCGCCGACGTACGTGCGCTGACCGTCAACCTGGCGGGGCAGGGGGTGGCCGCGGAGCCGCTCACGCAGCTCGTTTCGGCCTTGAATGACCAGTTGACCGCACGCATCCTGTCGCTGGAGGCGCGGCGCCACCCGCTCGATGGCGTACGCTGGTGCTGGCTCGCCTTCGGCAGCGAAGGCCGCTCGGAGCAGACGCTGGCCACCGACCAGGACAACGGCATCGTCTTCGCTGCGGAAGACACCGCGCGCGCGCGCAGCGTCCTGCTGGCCCTTGCCCGCGCGGTGAATGCCACGCTGGATGCCTGCGGCTTCCCGCTGTGCCAGGGCAACATCATGGCGGGCAATCCGGCGCTGTGCCTGACGTCCGCGGAGTGGAAGGAACGCTTTGCCGGCTGGACACGCGATCCGGACCCGGAGGCGCTGCTGAACGCATCCATCTTCTTCGACCTGCGCGCGTTGGGTGGCGTGCACGCGCTCGGACACGACCTGCGGACGTACGTGCGCGCGTTGGTGGCGGACAACCGGCGCTTCCTGCGCCTGCTGGCGGCCAACGCCCTGCGCTCGCGTCCGCCCCTGGGCCTGCTGCGGGAATTCGTCGTGGATGACGGCGAACCCTGGCCCGGGACCCTCGACCTGAAGACCGCCGGCACGCGGCTCTTTGTCGATGCCGCGCGCATCTTCGCGCTGGCCACGGGAGTGGAGGCGACCGGCACTGCGGTGCGCCTGCGCGAGGCGGGGCCGCGCCTGCACATGACCGCCGGCGAGACGGAGGCCGCCGTGGACGGCTTCTTCCATCTGCAACTGCTGCGCCTGCGCGGCCAGCAGGCCGATCCCGACGGCGCCGGCGGCCACAACCGCCTCGATCCGGCCGGCTTGCATGAGGTGGACAGGCGCATCCTCAAGGAGGCCCTGCGGCAGGCGCGCCGCCTGCAGACCCGGCTCGCGCTCGACTACGAACTATGACCTGGTTCACCGGCTGGTTCGGGCGCGGGCGCGTGCTGTCGGGCGACGAGGCCCGGGCAGTGGAACGCTGGCGCGGCACACCGCAGCCCGCGCAGGACCGACGCGCGGATGCAGCTCGGCTGATCGTAGTGGACGTCGAGTCGAGCGGGCTCGATCCGGCGCGCGACCGCCTGCTGGCGATCGGCGCAGTGGCGCTGGAACGCGGGGCGCTGGTGCTGGCCCAGAGCCTCGAAGTCGTGATCCGGCAGTCTGCAGCCAGCAGCAACGACAACATCCTCGTGCACGGCATCGGCGGCGACGCGCAGCGCAGGGGCGCGCCATCCGCCACTGCGCTGGCGGCGTTTCTCGATTTCGCGCAACGCGATCCGCTGCTGGCGTTTCATGCACCCTTCGACCGCACACTGATCGAGCGTGCGATGCGCGCGCAACTGGGTCTGCGTTTCGGGGCGGTCTGGCTCGACCTGGCCTGGCTCGCACCCGCGGTCTGCGGCGAGCGCGGCGAACGCACGAGCTCGCTCGATCACTGGCTGGCAGCCTTCGGCATCGAGAACGCCGAGCGGCACAACGCGCTGGCCGACGCCACGGCCACCGCGCAGCTCGCGCTGGCCGTGATCGCGCAGGCCGCCGCCCGCGGGATCAGCACGGTCGCCGCGCTGCGCGAAGCTGCCGAAGCGCAGCGCTGGCTGGGCCGCCGGTGAGCGCGGCGGGCGCGTTGACAGCCGGCACTGTCACCTTGCACAGTTCGGGGGTGCCGCCCATGAACGCGTTATCCGCACTGCTCTCGCCGCGTGCCATCGCCATCGTCGGCGCCTCGAACGACTTCCGGAAGATCAACGGCCGACCGCTACGCTTTCTGCTGGAAGCGGGCTACGCGGGGGCGCTGTATCCGGTCAATCCCAAATACGCAGCGATCGGCGATCTGCGCTGCTACCCGTCGGTGGCGGCGATCGGCAAGCCGGTCGATCTCGCCATCGTGGCGGTGCCAGCCGCGCAGGTGCTGGCGACCATCGCCGACCTGTGCCGCGCGCGCACGCCGGCCGCGGTCGTGTTCAGCAGTGGTTTCGGCGAAGGCGGGGAGGCGGGACAGCAACTGGAGGCTGCGCTGGTCAGCGCGGCCCGCGCAGCCGGCCTGCGCCTGTGCGGCCCCAACTGCCTGGGCCTGATCAACGCCTTCGACCGCGTGGTCGCGACCTTCAGCCAGTACGCGGACGGCCCCATGCCGCCGGGTCCGGTGGGCTTCGTCACCCAGTCCGGCGCCTTCGGCACGGCGATTGCCGCCCTGGCGCGCGCCCGCGGCATGGGACTGGGTTATTTCGTGAACACCGGCAACGAAGCCGACCTGCACTTCGCGGAAGTCATGGACGCGGTGCTCGCCGACCCGCGTATTCGCGTGGGCGCGGGCTACCTGGAAGGCGTGAAGGATGGCGCGGCGCTCGTCGCGCTGGCCGGTCGTGCCCTGGCGGCGGGCAAGCCGCTGGTGGTGACCAAGGTCGGCCGTACCGAGGCCGGCACACGGGCGGCAGCGTCGCATACCGGGTCGCTGGCGGGCGCGGACGCCGTGATCGAGGGCGTGGTCCGCCAGTGCGGGATCGTGCGCGCACGCAACGAAGAGCAGATGCTGGATATCGTCGAGGTGCTGGCGCACTGCGCGCTGCCGGCGGGCAACGGGCTAGGTATCGTCACCCAGTCCGGCGGGGCGGCCGTGCTGATGGCCGACCGCGCGGAGGAGTTGGGTCTGACGGTGCCGGCACTGGGGCCGGATACGCGGGTCGCGCTGCGGAAAGCGATTCCCGGTTTCGGCACCGCCGACAATCCAGTCGACATCACGGGGCAGTTCGTCGCCGAACCGGGGCTGCTGCGCGAGGCGGTGCGCGCGGTGCTGGATGATCCCGCGGTGGATGTCGCCATCATCTGGCTGCAGTTGATGGACGCGCACGTGGACAAGCTCGTCGCGCTGTTCGGCGAGATCAAGGCCTTCGCGCGCAAGCCTTTCGTGGTCGCCTGGGTCGCGGCATCGCCGACGGCGATCGCCAGCCTGCACGCGCTCGGCATCGCGGTGCTGCGTGGCGCGGAACCGGCCGTGGATGCGGTGGCGGCGCTGGCGGAGTACGCCGCGGCGCAGCGACGGGCCGCGGCTGCGGTCTCCGCTGAGGCTGTGCCCCTCAACACGGATGCCTTGCCGGCGGGCCTGGTGCCTTCACTGGCAGCGGCACAGGTCCTCGCCAGCTACGGGGTTGCACTGGCACCGGCCGTGGTGGCAACGAACGCGGACGAGGCCGTGGCCGCCGCCGTGCGGCTGGGCTATCCGGTCGTGCTCAAGGTCGAGTCGCCCGATCTCCCGCACAAGACCGAAGCCGACGGTGTGCGCCTGAACCTGGCCTCGGCCCAAGCCGTGCGGGAAGCTTACGCGGAGGTGGTGAAGAATGCCCGCGCCTATCTCCCCGCAGCGCGCATCGAGGGCGCGCTGGTGCAGCCGATGGCGGGCGGTGCCGTAGAACTGGTGGTCGGTTTGCACCAGGATCCCGCGTTCGGCCCGGTGGTGATGGTTGGCCTCGGCGGGATTTTCGTGGAAGTGCAGCGCGACGTCGTGTTCGCGCGCGCACCGGTCACCGCCGGGCAGGCACTTGCGCTGCTGGACCGCTTGCGCGGCCGCGCCATGCTCGACGGCGTGCGCGGGCAGCCGCCGGTCGATCGTCATGCGGTCGCCGAACTGGTGGCGGCAGTCTCGCGAGCCGGCGCTGCGCTGGGACCGCGCCTGTCATCACTGGACCTCAACCCGGTCCGTTGCGGGCCCGAGGGAGCGGTCGCGGTAGACTGGCTGCTGGTTCTCCAATGATCACGCTCCAGGATATCGAACGCGCCGCCGCGACGCTGGCCGGCCAGGTGGCAAATACGCCCTGCCTGCACTCGCGCACGCTGTCCGAACTGACGGGCGCCGAGATCCATCTCAAGTTCGAGAACCACCAGTTCACCGCGTCATTCAAAGAGCGCGGCGCGCTGAACCGGCTGACGGCACTGACGGGCGACGAGCGCCGGCGCGGTGTGATCGCGGCCTCCGCCGGCAATCACGCGCAGGGCGTGGCGCATCACGCGCAGCGCCTCGGCGTGCCCGCCGTCATCGTCATG
Organism: uncultured Streptomycetaceae bacterium; assembly: GCA_964641785.1. Taxonomy (GTDB): domain Bacteria; phylum Pseudomonadota; class Gammaproteobacteria; order Burkholderiales; family SG8-41; genus CAZXNF01. Next base: position 7,406 of record CAZXNF010000103.1, read on the forward strand.
CCGCAGTTCACCCCGCAGGTGAAGGTCGAACGCACGCGCGCCTTCGGCGCGGAAGTCGTGCTGACCGGCGAGAATTTCGATGCGGCCTACGCCCACGCGCAGACCGTTGCGCAGCAACGCAATCTGGTCTTCATCCACCCTTACAACGATCTGCTGGTGATGGCGGGGCAGGGCACGATCGCCCTGGAGATGCTGGCGGCGGTACCCGCGCTGGATATGCTCGTGGTGCCCATCGGCGGCGGCGGCCTGATCGCGGGCATGGCGACCGCGGCCAAGGCGCTGCGGCCGGACCTGACCGTGATCGGCGTGCAGAGCCGGCGCTTTCCGTCCATGCGTTGCGCGTTGCATGGTGGAGCGCCGGTTTTCGGCAGCAGCACCATCGCCGAAGGCATTGCGGTCAGGACGCCGGGCGCCCTGACGCTGCCGGTGGTGCGGGAGCGGGTAGATGACATCGTGCTGGTGGACGAAGGCGATTTCGAGCGCGCGATCCTGATGCTGCTGGAAATCGAGAAGACGGTGGTCGAAGGCGCCGGTGCGGCGGGACTCGCCGCCGTGCTCGCGGACCCGGACCGTTTCCGCGGCCGCTGCGTCGGGCTGGTGCTGTGCGGCGGCAACATCGATCCGCTGACGCTGGCGTCCATCATCTCGCGCGGTCTGGTGCGCACGGGCCGCTTGGCCCGCATCGCCGTCGAGCTCGACGACCGCCCCGGCGCGCTGGCGCGCGCCGCGGCGACGATCGCGGCAGCCGGCGCCAACATCGAGGAGGTGCACCACCAGCGCGCGTTCACACCGGTGGCGATTCAGTCCGCCGAGGTCCTGTTCGTGATCCAGACGCGCGACCACGCCCACGCGGCTGACATCCTGGCCGCCTTGTCCGCTGACGGCTTCCGTGCGCGCGTGGAGAGGCTCGCGGAGTGAACGTTCGGGGCAGCGCTCAGCCGTCGAGCTTGATGCCGGCGGCGCGGATGACTTTGCGCGTGCGCTCGCGGTCCTCGCGCATGAACCGTGCGAGCGCCTCGGGCGTGGTGCCGCGGGCTTCCGAGCCCTGGGCGAGCAGGCGCTCCCGCAGCTCCGGGTCCGCGAGCAGTTTCGTGAGTTGCGCGGAGAGCTTGAGGACGATGGGCCTGGGTGTCTGCGCGGGGGCGAACAGGCCGGTCCACGGCGCGCTTTCAAAGCCGGGTACGCCGGCCTCGGCGACGGTGGGCAGGTCCGGCAGCGCGGGAGAGCGGGTCGCGTTGCCGACGGCCAGCGCCCGCAGCTTGCCGCTCTTCACGTGCGGCAGCAGCGGCGACGGGGGATTGAACATGAGCTGCACCTGGCCGGCCAGCAGTTCGGTCACGGCGGGACCCGATCCCTTGTAGGGCACGTGGAGCATGTCGGTGCCGGTGGCCGCCTTGAACAGCTCCATGGCGAGATGGTTCGGCGAGCCGCCGCCGACGGAGCCGTAAGCGAGCCTGCCGGGGTTCGCTTTTGCGTGTGCGATAAGTTCCGCCACCGAGCGGACCGGCAGCGACGCCAGCACGACGAGCAATTGGGTATTGACCACCAGCAGGCTCACCGGCGCAAAGTCGCGCTCCGGGTCGTAGGGCAGCGCCTTGTGCAGCAGCGGGTTGGCAACGAGACCGGAGGACGTGCCGAGCAGCAGGGTGTAACCGTCCGGCGCGGCGCGCGCCGCCAGTTCGGTGCCGATCACCCCGCCGCCGCCGCCGCGGTTGTCGACAATGATCGGCTGTCCCCAGACTTCCGTGAGCCTGGGCGCAAGCGTGCGCGCGAAGATATCGACGCTGCCGCCGGG
>CAZXNF010000104.1:0-5033 GCA_964641785.1 uncultured Streptomycetaceae bacterium
GCAGCCGCCGCACACCAGCACCCCGTCCATGGCCTGGCCGTTGACCGCGGTTTCGATGCAGTCCGCGATGACTTCGCGCGACACCAGCGAATACTTCATCGCTTCGGTGCCCATGCCGATGCCGTCGGTGATGGTCGGCACGCCGAAAACCTGCGGCATCGCGCCGGCTTCCTTCAGCGCCGCCATCGCGCGGTCCACCAGCGGCTGGATGCCGGCATTGCAGGGATTCATCGTCGAATGCCCATTGGCCACGCCGACGATGGGCTTCTCGAAGTCGCTGTCGCCGAAGCCGACCGCGCGCAGCATGGCGCGATTGGGGGAGCGGGCAACGCCCGCGGTGATGAGCTGGGAACGCCGGTTGTAGGCCATGAAACTTCCTTGGAAAGGGCGGATCGGGCGGAAAGGGAGGGGCGGGCTCTTATAATGCGGGATATTTTATCGCAGGCTACGGGTTCCCCCATGTTCGTTCATCCGCAGTTCGACCCTGTCGCTGTCCATCTCGGCCCGCTGGCGATCCGCTGGTACGGGCTCATGTACCTTGTCGGCTTCGCGCTGATCCTGGGGGTCGGCCGCTACGCCATCCGCACGCGGCCGCATTCCACACTGACGGCGCGGGATCTCGACGACGTGCTGTTCTACGGCATCCTCGGCACCATCCTCGGCGGCCGCCTGGGCTATGTGCTCTTCTACAAGTTTCACGACTATCTGGCCGACCCCTTCGCCATCCTGCGGGTGTGGGAGGGCGGCATGTCCTTCCACGGTGGTTTCCTGGGCGTGCTGGCGGGTTTGTGGCTGTTCGCGCGCATGCGTAGCCGCGCTTGGCTGGACATCACCGATTTCATCGCACCGCTAGTGCCGCTCGGGCTCGCCGCGGGGCGCCTGGGCAACTTCATCAACGGCGAACTGTGGGGCCGCCCGACCGATGTGGCCTGGGCGATGATTTTTCCGCAGGTGGACCGCCTGCCGCGCCATCCTTCGCAGCTTTACCAGTTCGCGCTGGAGGGACTCGCCCTGTTCGTGCTCCTGTGGTGGTACTCGGCGAAACCGCGCCCGCGCGGGGCGGTCTCGGCACTGTTCCTGATCGGTTACGGGGTATTCCGCTTCACGGCCGAGTTTGCGCGCGAACCGGACAGCTTCCTTGGCGTGCTGGCAGGTGGCATGACGATGGGGCAGTGGCTGTCGCTGCCCATGATCGCGGCCGGGATGGGAATGTTCTGGTGGAGCCGGCGCCAGCCGATCTCCGTGAACGGTTAGTTCAGTTTCGACTTGTCCGGCTTGTCGCCGCCGGATTTTTTCGCGTAGGCCGCGCGCCGGTCGAGCAGGCGGCGGAAATTGTCCAGCGACATGAGGTGCGCGTAGACGCGCGCGAGGATGCCGTTGGCCGTCATTTCCTTCAGCCGCGCAGGGTCCAGCTCGGCGAGCTTCTGCTCGGACACGCGGAACATGCCGGTCAGCGCCAGGGGTTCACCGCCGTCGGCCGGCGTTGCCTGCATCGCGAAGGGTTCGAACAGGTTGAGCAGCGCCAGCACTTTGCAGAACTCGTCGGTGCGCGCGAGATCGGCCTCGTATTCGAACAGCAGCTTCTGCAGCGACTCCCACTCCGGCGTGGCATCGCCCTTGCTGTTGAAGAGTGCCTCGCCCTTGTCCGACAGCGCATTCTTTTCCACGCAGGCCACGCGCTCGGGACGTTCCTGGCCGTCCACCGATACGCGGGTCATGCAGAACGGATAACGCCGCACGTAGGCGGGCAGGTAGGTGCGCCGGTCCCAGGTGTTGTCGCCGAGCACGAACAGATTCTGCTGCTGGGCGAGCCCCAGCACCGCCATCGGCATGAAGGTCTTGGCCCCGTCGCCGCTGATGAAGACCACCGGGTAGTCGCGGCTGGCGGTCACGAATTCCACGAAGCTGACCGGGATGGGGTTCATGGTGCGGAATACCGTTGGCAGGGTGCGTGATTTCGGCAGCGCGACCTTGTGTTTCTTTTCCAGCGGCACGATTTCCTGGAAGCCGTAGGGCGGGTTGATCTGCATCGGCGTGGGTGCTTTCGTGGAACGGGATTCGGCCATGACCTGAGTTTTCCGGGAGGGTGAATTTACGTTAAAATACCATCAATTACGGGGGGGTAGCTCAGCTGGGAGAGCGCCGCGTTCGCAATGCGGAGGTCGGGAGTTCGATCCTCCTCCTCTCCACCAAATAAAAAGGCCACCTTCGGGTGGCCTTTTTATTTGGTGAAGTGGGGGATGCGATCAAATTCCCCTGAGTTCGACAAAGAAACGTCCGGGGGACGTTTCTTTGGACGCAATGGCCGGCTATTCGGCGATTGCGGTCCCGAAGCCAGCGGCTTCGGGATGCCGGGATCGCCTCAAGGCGAGCCCGGCACAACCTTCTCCTCGGAGTTAGGCCAGAACTGCTTTCAGGGCAAGATATTCCTCAGCCGTTGATGCAAACTACGAGCCCGCCGCCGCACATCTGAACTGGAAAGCCCATCTCAACGACAGGAATCGCCATGGCCTACGAGTGCCTCCTCTACGAAGTGAAGGATCGCATCGCGACCCTCACCCTCAACCGGCCCGACCGGCTCAACGCGCTCGGCGGCACGCTGCGCGAAGATCTGTTCGACGCGCTGACTAAGGCTACCGCCGACCCGGAGGTCGGCGTGCTGGTCATCACCGGCGCCGGTCGCGGCTTTTGCTCCGGCGGGGATGTGAAGTCGATGGGCGAGCGCAACCAGAGTGGCGCGCCGCCGCCGCCCGAGGAGCGCTACGCCCCGCCGCGCGACCGCGCCGTGCTCGCCCTGCGCGAGTGTCCCAAGCCTGTGATCGCGGCCATCAACGGCGCGGCGGCCGGCGCCGGCGTGGGGCTCGCGCTGGCCTGCGACATGCGGATTGCGTCGACGAACGCCAAGTTCGCGGTGTCCTTCGCCAGGCGCGGACTGACGCCCGACTGGGGCGTGTCCTGGCTGCTGCCCCGCGTGGTCGGCACGGCCAAGGCGAGCGAGCTCATCTTCACCGGGGATGCCATCGACGCGGCGCAGGCGGCAGCACTCGGCCTGGTCAATGTCGTGGTGGCGCCCGAGGCGCTGATGGAAGAGACCTACAAGCTGGCGCGCAAGGTGGCCGATGCGGCGCCGGTGGCGATCCGGCTCTCCAAGCGGGCGCTCCAGCACAACGAAACGGCCGACCTGCGTGCCGGGCTCGAGTTCGAGTCGTTTACGCAGAATGTCTGCAAGGAGACGGAGGACCACCGGGAAGGCGTCAAGGCCTTCCTCGAGAAGCGCGCCCCGGTGTTCAAGGGGCGCTGACGCAGGGGGCGTGCGAAAACGCTAACGCACGCCCATGAAGTCCCGCTTGCCGAGTTCCACGCCGTTGTGCCGCAGGAGGCCGAAGGCGGTCGTGACGTGAAAATAGAAGTTCGGCAGCGTGAAGTTCAGCAGGTAGGTCAGGCCGTCGAAATTCATCGCCTGTCCGCCGATGGTTAGTGCAATCGCCTTGTCCTCGCTGCCGTCGATCTGCGCCGGCTTGAGCGTACCCAGGAAGGCGACCGTTCTCGCGATGCGCGCGTCAAGATCCGCGAAGCTGGCTTCGTTGTCCTCGTATTTCGGGATGTCCACGTCGGCCAGCCGCGCCGAACAGCCTTTCGCGAAGTCGCAGGCGATCTGCACCTGTTTGATGAGCGCGAACATGTCCGGATACAGCCGCGCGGTCAGCAACGCCGCAGGATCGATCTTCTTCGCCTGCGCATGATCGGCGGCTTTCTTCAGCACGCCGGCCAGCGCGTTCAGCATCTGCACGAACACCGGGACCGAAGCCCGGTACATCGAGATCGCCATGACGGTCTTGCTCCTGTCGTGATGGAACGATTACGCCGCTTTGCGGGGCGTGTTGGTGAAGAGCGCCGGTACTTGTTTCTCGCGGCGCCGCTGCTGGGGTTGCTGCTGCGGCGGCTGGGCGTGTGAACGCTGTGCCGCGGCCGGCTGCGCCGCGCGTCCGGACTCGCGTCCGTCGCGCGCCGGAGCCGGGGCTGCCGGCCCACTGCGCTGCCGCGAGCGGTCGTCGCGCTGACGCTGGCCTTGCCGCTGACCTTGTCGTTCACCCTGGCGTTGGCCGCCCGGCTGCTGCTGGCCCCGGCGCCCGGGTTGTTGCTGGCGCGGTGGGCGCGCGGGTTCCGGCTCGACGCTGCCGGGGCGCGGCGGCGTGCCCGGCTCGAAGCCCGGCACGATCCGGCTCTCAACCCGCCGGTTCATCAGCTTTTCGATGGCGGTGAGCAGCGGGCGGTCGTCGTTGCTGACCAGCGACACGGCCTCGCCCGACGCGCCCGCGCGGCCGGTGCGGCCGATGCGGTGCACGTAATCCTCAGGCACGTTCGGCAGGTCGTAGTTGACGACATGCGGCAGCGCCTCGATATCAAGGCCGCGAGCCGCGATGTCAGTCGCCACCAGCACGCGCAGTTCGCCACGCTTGAAGCTGGCGAGCGCGCGGGTGCGGGCGTTCTGGTTCTTGTTGCCGTGGATGGCGTCGGCCTGGATGCCGTCGCGCTCGAGCTGCTGCGCGAGGCGGTTGGCGCCGTGCTTGGTCTTGGTGAACACCAGCACCTGTTGCCAGTCGTTTGACAGCACCAGGTGCGACAGCAGTTCGCGCTTGCGCTCGCGATGCACGGGATGCACCACCTGCGAAATCGCCTCGACCGCAGTGTTGCGGCGCGCGACCTCGACCGTGGCCGGGTCGTGCAGGATGCTGCCGGACAGCTTGCGGATGTCGTCCGAGAAAGTGGCCGAGAACAGCAGGTTCTGCCTTTGCTTCGGCAGCAGGGCGAGGATTTTGCGGATGTCGTGGATGAAGCCCATGTCCAGCATGCGGTCGGCTTCGTCGAGCACCAGGATTTCCACGTGGCGCAGGTCGATCGTGCGTTGCTGCACGTGGTCGAGCAGGCGGCCGGGCGTGGCCACCACGATGTCGACGCCACGGCGCAGTTCGGTGGCCTGGGGATTGAAGCCCACGCCGCCAAAGATGATCGTCGAGCGCAGCGGCAGATGT
>CAZXNF010000104.1:5043-9195 GCA_964641785.1 uncultured Streptomycetaceae bacterium
CGCTTTGCTGCACTTGCGCGGCAAGCTCACGCGTCGGCGTCAGCACGAGCGCGCGCACGGGATGTTTCGCGGACGAAGCCGGCGTGCTGGCGGTCAGCCGTTGCAGCATGGGCAGCGTGAACGCGGCGGTCTTACCGGTGCCGGTTTGCGCGGCGGCGAGCAAATCGCGGCCGGCGAGCACGACCGGGATGGCCTGCGCCTGGACAGGCGTGGGTTCGGTGTAGCCCGTGTCGGCGACCGCGCGGGCGAGTTCGGCCGTCAGGCCGAGTTGGGAAAAAGCAGTAACGATGATGATCTCCAGAGCGGACGCAGTTGTGCGTACGCAAATAAAACGCAGTGAAAATGCCGCCCGGGACCGCAACGCTTGCGCGTGCGCTCCACCGGTTCAGGCAGGAGTGATTCGGGAAATTCGGGAAAACCGCGGAGAAAAACAAAAGCGGATGCGGAGTAATCACGAAAGGGTTGTGCGCGAACCGGATGCGCGCAGCGAGAACCCAAGCCATATACTACCGCAGAACGGGTGCACTGGCGCGAAAAAGCCCTCAATCGTCCCGAAACTGCGCCAGGCAAAGGCTTGGCAGGCGACTCGAGACATTGGCTAGAATCGCCGGAACCGCCAACAATCAGCGGCGCAGACCACGTCCGCACCCTTTCCAGAGGACAACCTTCGCGTGACTACTTCCCAAGCCGCAGCGTCCGCGGACAGCGAACAGGCCGCGCTGCTCAAGCAAAGCGTCACCGACTTCATCCAGCGCGGCACCGACGTCGCGCGCGCGCGCAAGCTGCGCGACACCGTGCCGGGGTTTGACCGCAAGGTGTGGGCGCAGATGGCCGAGTTCGGTTGGACCGGCATCCTGGTTCCGGAAGACAGCGGCGGTCTCGGCCTCGGGCTGCGCGAGATGGGCATCGTGCTGGAAGGGCTCGCACGCGTGCTCACGCCTGAACCGCTCAATGCGGCGGCCGTGCTGGCCGGCACCGCCATCCGCGAGTCGGGCAACCGCAAGCTGAAGGACGAACTGCTACCCGCACTGGTCGAAGGCAAGCTGCTGCCCGCGCTAGCCTGGCAGGAGCAGGCGGGAGACCTCGACGGCGGCAGTCCTGCGCTCAGCGCGCGGCCTTTCGAAGGCGCACTGAAGCTTTCCGGGGAGAAGCGTTTCGTGCAGGGCGGACTCGGCGCGGACGGTTATGCGGTCACCGCGCGGCTCGACGGCGGCGTGGCCCTCATCTGGGTGCCGGCCAGCGCTGGCGGCGTGTCGGCCGAGCCCTTGCCGCAGGCGGACGGCCGCAGCGCGGCCACCGTGCGCTTGAAAGACGTGGTGGTGCCCAAGGCGAACGTGCTGGCGGAAGGGCCGGCGGTCACGGCAGCCCTGCAGCGCGCGTTCGACGACACGCGGGTGATGGTTGGCGCCGAACTGCTCGGCACCATGACGCGCGCGCTCGACATGAGCGTCGAGTACATGAAAACCCGCGTGCAGTTTGGCAAACCGATCGGCAGCTTTCAGGCGCTGGCGCATCGCGCGGTAAACCTGCACCTGCAGAAGGAACTGTCGTCTGCGGCGCTCGATGCCATCGTCGCCGAACTGGACCGCGGTGCGTCGCCGGAGCGGCGCACGGTGCTGGCGAGCCGCCTGAAGGCGCGTTGCTCGGAAGCCGGCACCCGCGTCACGCGCGAGGCCATTCAGATCCACGGCGCGATCGGCTTCACGGATGAATACGACGTCGGGCTCTACACCAAGCGGGCGATGGTGCTCGCCGCGTGGCTCGGCAATGCCCATGCGCACCGGCGCCGCTATGCGGCGCTGGCGCCCGCCGAGGAGTAAGCAACCATGGCTGAATCCCGCGACTACAACGCTCTGAACGACGACGCCTTCCGCCAGGAAGTGCGCGTCTTTTTCGAGAAGGAATATCCGGCCGAGTTCCGCTACCTGCTGCGCAAGGGCCGCATGAGCGAAATGCGGGGCTGGTGGGACGCGCAGTACCGCAGGGGCTGGGCCGGCCCCAACTGGCCGCGCGAGCATGGCGGCATGGGGCTGGACGCCGGCAAGATGGTGATCTGGCTGGAAGAGATCGAACGCTGGGGCGTCGCGCGGCCGCCGGACCAGGGCGTGGTGCAGGTCGGGCCCATCATCATGCAGTACGGCACCGAGGCGCAGAAAAAGTACTTCCTCGAACCGACGCTAAAGGGCGAGTTCGTCTGGTGCCAGGGCTATTCGGAACCGAATGCGGGTTCCGACCTCGCCAGCCTGCGCACCGAGGCGGTGATCGATGGCGACCACTTCGTCATCACCGGCCAGAAGATCTGGACCACGATGGCGCACGATGCCTCGCACATCTACACGCTCGTGCGCACCGACAAGCAGGCGAAAAAGAAACAGGAGGGAATCAGCTTCCTGCTGATCGACCTCAATACGCCCGGCATCCTCGTGCGGCCGATCCGCAACATCGCCGGCCATGAAGAATTCTGCGAGGTCTTCTTCGACAAGGCGCGGGTGCCGCGCGATCGCCTGGTCGGCAAGCTGAACGACGGCTGGACGGTGGCGAAGGCGCTGCTCGGGTTCGAGCGCCTGTCCATCGGCAGCCCGCGCCGTCCGCAGTACGCGCTGCGCCGGCTGGAGATGATCGCCCGCGCCAAGGGCCTGTTCGACGATGCGGGCTTTGTGGATCGCTTCATCGCGCTCAAGCTCGACATCGAGGACCTGTCCTCGCTCTACGAGCGCTACGTCGCGATCGCCAAGCGCGGAGAAGCGCTGGGCCCTGACGTCTCCATGCTCAAGATCTGGGCGATGGACACCTGGCAGAGCCTGACGGAGTTGCTCGTTGAAACCGGCGCGGAAGAAGGTGTGGTGCCCGGCGAGCACGACATCAACGGCGTCAACACCGACTTCCTCACGCCGTTTTATTACGCGCGGCCGGGCACCATCTACGGCGGGTCCAACGAGATTCAGCGCAACATCATGGCCAAATACGTGCTCGGGCTGCCCGGGCACTGACTGGTTGGGACGGCCCGCGCCCGAAATGATGATTGCCGCCGCCTTGAATGAGCGGGCGATTCGGCGTGCATGGCGAACAGCCGCTTCGGGTTCGCGCCGCAGATAATCAGGTTCCTGTGCCGCCATCGCCAGACCCTTCTACGTGAGCAAACAAAAGATCGCGAAACGGCGTCCGGCGCCAGCCGCCGCAGCGCCGGCGGCGCCGGAAACGGGGCCGCTCGCCCGGGTGCCCAAGGGCACCCGCGACAAGCTCGCCAAACTCGGCATCCGCCGCGCCTTCGACCTCGTCCTCCATCTGCCGCTGCGCTACGACGACGAGACCGAACTGCACACGATCCGCGAAGCCCCCCACGGCCGCCATGTGCTGGTCGAGGGTACGGTCACCGACAACGCGGTCAAATACCGCCCGCGCCGCCAGTTGCTGGTGACGATCGAGGACGCGAGCGGGGTGGTGATCGCACGCTTCCTCAACTTCTATCCGAGCCAGGTCAAACAGCTCGCGCCCGGCGCGCGCGTGCGCCTGTTCGGCGAGATCCGACAGGGTTTTTTCGGTGCGGAGATGGTGCATCCGCGCTACCGGATGGTCAGCACGGACACGCCGGTGCCGGAGACGCTGACGCCGGTGTATCCGACCACCGCCGGGCTTGGCCAGTATCCGCTGCGCAAACTGATCGAACAGGCCGTGCGGGAGGAAGCGCTGGACGACACGCTGCCCGCGCCGTTGCTGGCGCGGCTGCAACTGCCCGCTTTTCAGGACGCGGTGCGTGCTTTGCACTATCCGCCGCCCGACGCCAGCGCGCCTGCACTGGAGGCGCGGACCACGGCGGCTTGGCGCCGCGTCAAGTTCGATGAACTGCTCGCGCAGCAATTATCGATGCGCCAGCACCGCGAACGCCGTAGCCGCGTGCGCGCGCCGGCGTTGCGGGATGCCGAAGGTCGCCATACCCGCGCGCTGCTGGCCGCACTGCCGTTTGCGCTGACTGCCGCGCAGCAGCGGGTGTGGGCCGAGATTGCCCGCGATCTTGCCGTGCCGCACCCGATGCAGCGTCTGCTGCAGGGCGACGTCGGCAGCGGCAAGACCGTGGTGGCCGCGCTCGCGTGCCTGCGCTCCGTCGAAGCGGGCTATCAGGCAGCCGTGATGGCGCCGACGGAAATCCTCACC
>CAZXNF010000105.1:0-9189 GCA_964641785.1 uncultured Streptomycetaceae bacterium
ACGGCGGCCTGACCACGCTGCTGGTGTTCGAACTTGCACGCGCGAACGGCGCGCGTATCCGTCACATCGCCTCGCGCAACGTGCGGCCGCTGTTCGTCGGGCGGCCGATTTCCGTGCAGGGCGAGCCGGCGACCGGCGGCAAGACTGGCCGACTGTGGGCGCTCGACGACACCGGCGCCCTGGCGCTGACCGCCGAAGTGGAGTTCAGCTGATGTCGGGCGGGCCGCTCGAGGGCGTCACCATCGTCGACCTTACCTCGGTCGTCGTCGGTCCGCTGGCGACGCAGATCCTCGCCGACCACGGCGCCGAAGTGATCAAGGTCGAGGCCCAGTCCGGCGACCTGATCCGCACCATGAACGGCCAGTCGGTCACGCCCGGCATGGGTGCGAAGTTCCTGCATCTGAACCGCAACAAGCGCTCGATCGTCCTTGATCTCAAGCGGCCCACCGCCTTCGCGGCGCTGAAAAAACTCATCGCCCGCGCCGACGTGCTGGTGTGGAACGTGCGGCCGGCGGCGATGGCACGGCTCAAGTTGTCCTACGACGACGTGCGCGCAATCAATCCTAAAATTGTCTATTGCGGCATGTTCGGCTTCGGCCAGGACGGCCGCTACCGCGACAAGCCCGCCTACGACACCATCATCCAGGGCTCCGGCGGCATGGCGGCACTCCATCACCGTGCAGGCGGCGAGCCGCGCTTCGTGCCCATGGTGGTCGCCGACAAGGTCTCCGGGCTGATCGCGGTGCAGATGATCGCGATGGCGCTCTACCGTGTTGCACGCACCGGCGAAGGTGCCTCGATCGAGATTCCGATGTTCGAGAACATGGTCAAGTTCGTGCTCGAAGAGCACATGTACCTGAAAACCTTCGAGCCGCCGCTCGGCGAAACTGGCGATCCGCGGCTGCTCGATCCGCAGAACAAACCGATCCCGACCAAGGATGGCTACATCTGCATCTCCGCCAACACCAACGACCAGGCCTTCGCCTACTTCGATGCGATCGGCCGCCCGGAACTGAAAACCGACCCGCGCTTTTCCACTGTGCCCGGGCGCTTCGCGAACGTGAAGGACTATTTCGAGATCCGTCTGGCCGCGCTGCGCGGCAAGACCACCGCCGAATGGCTGGAAATCTTCGACGCCAACGACGTGCCGGCGATGCCCTACCACACGCTCGACAGCCTGCTGGCAGACCCGCACCTGAAAGACATCGGCTTCTTCGAGATGAAAGACCATCCGACCGAAGGCAAAACACGCAGCATGCGCCTGCCCAACCTGTGGTCGTGCGGCCTGCGTGAAGGCTGGCGGCCGGCGGACAAGCTGGGACAAAGTTCCGTCGAGATCCTGCGCGAAATCGGAATTCCCGAAACCGAGATCGAACAGATGATGGCGACGGGCGCAACGCTGGATGGCCGGCTCGCGTAACCATAAAGGGCCCCGCATGAAATCCGGAAAGTGGCTGATTGCAGTTGCGACGGGCCTTGTGCTCGGCGCAGGCGCGAACGCACAGACGTTTCCGGTCAAGCCGGTTCGCTTCATCGCGCCCTTCCCGCCCGGCGGCAGCACCGACTTTCTGGCGCGCCTCGTGGCGCTGAAGCTGAGCGAAGCCTGGGGCCAACAGGTGGTTGTCGAGAACCGCGGCGGCGCCGGCGGCACCATCGGCGTCGAGCTGGCCTCGAGAGCCCCGGCCGACGGCTATACGATCGTCATGGGCCACATCGGCACTTTCGGCGCGAACCCGACGCTGTATCCCAAGCTGCCCTACGACGCCATCAAGGACTTCGCTCCGATCACGCTGCTCGCGATGGTGCCGAACGGCATGGTCGTACACCCCTCGTTCCCGGCGCGCAACGTAAAGGACTTCCTCGCGATTGCGCGGGCGAAGCCGCGGCAGGTGCTGTACGGCTCCGGCGGCAGCGGCAGCGCGACCCACCTGGCCGTGGTGTACTTCGAACTGCTCGCCAAGGTCGAACTCGTGCACATTCCCTACAAGGGCGCCGGCCCGGCCATCTACGACCTGATCGCGGGGCAGACGCAGATGACCATCACGGGCATGCCGGCCCTGATGCCGCACATCAAGTCCGGCAAGCTGCGGCCGATCGGGGTGGGCACCACCAAGCGCCTGCCCGTCATGCCCGAGGTGATGGCGATTGCCGAAGCCGTGCCCGGCTACGAAGCCACGCAGTGGTACGGCGTGCTCGCGCCCGCCGGAACGCCGCGCGAGATCGTGGCCAAGCTGAACGCGGACATGGTGAAAGTCCTGCAGCGGCCCGACGTGCGCGAACGGCTGGCGGCCGACGGCGCGTACCCGGTCGGCAACACCCCCGACGAATTCGCCGCCCACATCAAGGCCGAGATCGCGCGCTGGGCGCCGGTCGTGAAGGCTTCCGGCGCGAAGCCGGAGTAAGATCGCGCTTCCCCCGGTCCGGTCATTTCCACCAAGGAGTTTGCAATGCAATTTGTTCAATCTCTCGCGCCCGCCGCGCTCGCGCTGGTGCTCGCCCTCCCCGCCGCTGCCCCTGCCGCCGATGCGACCTACACGCCGCAGGTCGGCCAGGAAGGCAAGGACGTGATCTGGGTGCCGACGCCCGAGGCGCTGATCGCCAAGATGCTCGACATGGCGAAGGTCACGCCCAACGACATCGTGTTCGACCTCGGCTCCGGTGACGGCCGCACCGTGGTCGCCGCCGCCAAGCGCGGCGCGAAGGCCACCGGCATCGAATTCAACCCGGACATGGTCACTCTCTCGAAGACCAGCGCACAGAAGGCCGGCGTCGCGGACAAGGCTACCTTCATCAACGGCGACATCTTCGCCACCGACTTCAGCCAGGCCACCGTGGTGACGATGTACCTGCTGCCGTCGCTGAACCTCAAGCTGCGCCCGACCCTCCTCAACATGAAGCCCGGCACGCATGTGGTGTCGCACGCTTTCACCATGGACGACTGGAAAGCCGACGAAACGGCCAGCGTGGAAGGCCGCACCGCCTACCACTGGATCGTCCCCGCAAAAGTCGCCGGCACCTGGGCATGGCAGGCCAACAACCAGAACTACGAAGTCACCTTGACGCAGAAATACCAGGAACTGTCCGGTACGGTCACGGTCGGCGGCAAGCCCGCCAGGCTCGCCGGCGCGAAAATCACCGGCGACCAGATCACCTTCAGCATCGACGACGGCGGCACCGCCCGCGAGTTCACCGGGCGCGTGAACGGCGCGGCCATCGACGGCATGGCGAAGGCCAACGGCAGCCAGTCCAAGTGGACGGCGACCGGCAAGCTCGCCAAGTCCTGACCGCGATGCGGCCCGCGCGCTGGGGATCCCGCACAACGCTCGCGCTGCTGCTGTGCGGCGCCGCGGTGGGCGCGTTCGCACAGCCGCAACCCACAGAGAAGTTCGAGCCCTACTCCGGCCAGCCCGGCAAGGACGTCGTGTGGGTGCCCACAGACGAGCGGCTGGTCGGGCGGATGCTCGACATGGCCAAGGTCACAGCGAACGACTACGTCATCGACCTCGGGTCCGGTGACGGCCGCACCGTCATCGCGGCCGCGCGGCGCGGGGCCACTGCACTGGGCATTGAATACGAGCCCGAGATGGTGGAGCTGTCGAAGCGCAACGCCGCGGCGGCCGGCGTCACGGCAAAGGCCACGTTCGTGAAAGCCGACATCTTCGAAACCGATCTCTCGAAAGCAACGGTCATCACGATGTACCTGCTGAGCCGCCTGAACCTGCAACTGCGGCCCACACTGCTCAACCTGAAGCCGGGAACGCGCATCGTGTCGCACGCCTTCGACATGGGCAGCTGGGGCGCCGATCAGGTCGAGTCGCGCGGCGGTACCGCCTACCTGTGGATCGTGCCTGCGAAAGCAGCCGGGACGTGGACATGGCAGGCCAACGGCCGGAGCTACGAGGTCCGGCTCGAACAGCGCTATCAGGAACTCTCCGGGCAGGCCGTGGTGGACGGCAAACCGGCGCAACTCGCCGCTGCAACGCTGCGCGGCGACCAGATCGCCCTCACCGTCAGCGACGGCACGACCGCTCAGGGATTTACGGGCCGTGTCAGCGGCGCCACGATCGAAGGCGCCATGCGAACGGGCACAGCACAGTCTCCTTGGGTGGCCGCCGGCAAACTGACGAAGCCGGCGACGGACTAAATCGTTTCGCCGCCAGGACGCTCGAAAAAAACATCAACTTCAAAGGCGAGAGGCGATAGACGAGTGAAGAAAGGCAAAGGCCGCCGGGGAATCTCTTGCGTCTGTCGTCTCTTCTCTATCGCCTCTCGCTTCTTGCTGTCTCGGTCCCTATCGGGGTTCCCACGGCACCGTGTCCAGTGCCATCGGCGTCAGCAGCCGGTAGACCGGCACTTCGCTGGCCGCCCCGCCCATGGTGGTGGCGCCTTTCTTGTCCACCGGGATCAGGCCGAAAGTCACGAAGCTCGACGGCGATTCCGGCTCAAGCGCGACCGCAATCAGGTTCGCGTTCGCCTGGGCCATTGAAAACACGTATGCGCCCGGCTGAAAGGTCACCGGCTTGCGGACCACTTCCGTGGTGACCGTGTTGCGGATGCGCCCCTCGTAGAAGATGTCCCCGACCCGCTTGTCCGTCACCTGATAGCTCTCGACGTCGAGCGTCACCGCCTGCCGCAGGCGCCTTACATCGACCCCGGACAGTTCAAGGCGGCGGGCGATATCGCCATACGACGGCGGCATCAGATAAGCCGCGGGGCGCTGCCGCACAAGATCGGGAATGGCGGCCAGCGAATTCTCCCACTGCACCTCCACGTCCGCGGGCTCGCCGGTCTGCGGATCGAGCATCGCCAGCTTGTGCGGACCCACCGGGTTCTTGGACCGGATGACGATGACATCCTGCGGCGACGGCGCGGCGCCGCGCTTTGCCGTCGCCAGCCGCGCCGCGCGCACCGTCGCGCGCAGCTCGTCGGCGCTCGCCGCAGCCGTCTGCAGCACGGCGGTAATCGCCACCAGGTGCGTATGCACGCGACGGGCGTAGCTTTCGCGGCCGATGCCCACGCCGCGCGTCTCGATCAGGAAGGAAATCGAATTCTGCAGGCCGGCCGTGTTGCGGCCGATGTCGGGCGAGGTGCCGCCCATCGACACCTTCTTGTCCTCCATGTTGTAGGAGGTCGTGAAATACCAGTGCTGGGTGTAGCCCGCCTTCTCCACGTCGCGCACGATCGCGGTGCGGAAGCGCTTGTCCGCCAGTGCCGTCAGCTCCGGCGCCACGTTGAGATTGGTCGCGTACAGGAAGGTCAGGTCGTAGGCCAGCAGCTTGCCGAACTTCTGGACCCAGCGCGTCGCCACGCTGAACTCGTGCGCGTCCACGAACACCTCGGGCTGGAATTCGTTGATCACCTTGTGCAGCGCGATGGTGTCCGGCAGGTCGAGCTTGATGTGGTCGCGGTTGATGTCGATGCCGCGCCCCGGCGAGCGCGTGAAGTAGAACGCCCCATCCGGATTGCTGCGCGGGACGATCACCACGGTGATGCGGTCGAGCAGCGGCTTGAGTGGTCCGATCGTGAGTTCCTGCGCCAGCGCCAGCATCACCTCGCCGCCCGCCGGCTCATTGCCGTGCTGCAGGCCGGCCAGCAGCACCACCGGACGGTTCAGCCGCAGCACCTCCGGCGCGGTAAACACCCCGGCGTTGCTCAGCACCAGCATCGGGATCGAACGCCCTTCCTCCGACTCACCGATTACGCGCAGTTGCAGGTTGCCCGGCGCCTTGCGCTGCAGACCGTGGAGAAAAGTCATCATCTCCTCGTGCGTGGTGAAGTCGGCCTTGCCCGGCGCGAAACCGGGCGTCTCGAAGCGCACTGGCGGATCGGGATAACGTTTTTTGACAGCCTCGCTCTGCTTGTAAGCCCTTGCCGGATCGAACTGCGCGACGGCGGACAGGGGCAGCGCGGCCGCCAGCACGGAAAGCACCAGTGCGGCCCATAGCCGTCTCGCCAATGGCAACGAATGCATGCCGGAGCCTCCTCTATAATCGACGGGCATCATTTCAGCGTGTTGGCGCGAATTCTATCCCGGAGGAAGCAGCATGGCGCAGCAAGCGGGTCAAGGCAGGGCAATGGCGGTCATTGGCGGCGGCATTATGGGCGGCGACATCGCGAGCATCTTCGCTGCGGGGGGCTGGCAGGTGCACATCATGAGCCCCTCCCAGACAACGCGGGATGCGCTGCCGGCGCGGCTCGAGAGTGCGGTCAAAAAGCTCGGCGCCGATGCCTCAACAGCAAAAGCTGTGCAGTTGCATGCGTCCGTCGAGGCCCTGCCGTGGAAGGACCTGGCCCTGGTCGTCGAATGCGCGACCGAAGACCTCGAACTGAAGCGTAAGCTGTTCTCACAGTTCGAGACGCTCGGCAACCCCGACACCATTCTCGCCACCAACACCTCCACTTTCCCGATCGGCGACATCGGCAAGCACCTGAAAACGCGTTCGCGGGTCGCCGGCCTGCACTACTTCATGCCCGCGCACCTCGTGCCCCTGGTCGAGGTCATCAAGGCGGAGTTCACCGACACCAAGGTCTGCGATCAACTGGAAGCGTGGTCCAACGAACTCGGCAAGACGCCGATCCGCGTGAACAAGGACGTGCCGGGCTTCGTCGGCAACCGTCTGCAGCACGCACTGGTGCGCGAGGCCCTGTACCTGATCGCCGACGGCGTGACCACGCCCGAAGGCATCGACAAGGCGGTACGCTACGGTTTCGGCTTCCGCTTCATCGCCTGCGGGCCGATGATGCAAAAGGAGATGTCGGGCTGGGACACCAACCTCTACGCCGGCACTTCGCTCTATCCGAGCCTGCACACCGAGCAGAAGCCGCCGCAGTTCCTCGCCGACATGGTCGCCAAGGGCCATATCGGCATGAAGACCAAACGCGGCGTGTGGGAATGGACCGACGAAAATATCGCGAAGGAAAAGGCGCGGATCGAGGGTGCACTGCAGAAGGCTTTCGCGATTCTGAAATCGGAATGAGTGCGGGCCGCCGGTACCTGCGCGCAGGCGTCCTTGGCGCATGCGCGCTTGCGACCTCGATGGCCGTCGCGCAAGGCACCGGCTACCCCGGCAAGTCGGTGCGCACGGTGGTGCCGTTCCCGGCCGGTGGCGGCATCGACGGGGTGGCGCGTCTGCTCGCGCCCAAGTTGTCGGAACAACTTGGCCAGCCCATCGTCATCGACAACCGCGCCGGGGCCGGCGGCACGCTCGGCACGGAACTCGTCGCTAAAGCACCCGCGGACGGCTACACGCTACTGGCCACCTTCGCGAGCCACGCTATGAACGCCGCGCTGTACCAGAATCTGTCATTCGACACGCTCAACGATCTGGCACCGATCACCCTGATCGCCACGGTGCCGAACATCCTCGTGGTCAATCCCGTGTTGCCAGCGAAAACAGTGAAGGACCTGATCGGACTCGCAAAAAAACGCCCGGGCGAACTCCTCTATGCGTCGGTCGGCAGCGGCACGCCCGCGCACCTCTCCGCCGAACTGTTCAATCTTATGGCCGGCATCCGCATGACGCACGTACCCTATAAAGGCGCGGCGCCGTCGATCATCGCGCTCATCAGTGGCGAGACACAGCTTACTTTCACGACCGTGCTGGTGGCGCTACCCCACGTACAGACGGGCCGGCTGCGTGCCCTGGCCGTGGGCTCGCTCAAACGCTCGCCCGTGATGCCGGACGTGCCGACGGTCGACGAGTCGGGCCTGAAGGGGTACGAGTCCACCGCCTGGTACGGATTGCTCGCACCGGCGAAAACGCCAGTCGCCATCGTCGAACAACTGCATCGCGAAACGGTGAAGGTGATTCAGTCGCCGGACATCCGCGACAGCTTACTCAAGCAGGGGGCCGAGCCCGTCGGCAGCACGCCAGAGGCGTTCGGCCGTCTGATCCGCGCCGACATCGACAAGTGGACGAAGGTCGTGAAGGCAACCGGCGCCAGAGTGGACTGAGGAAAATGGTGGCCAGGGGCGGAATCGAACCGTCGACACGCGGATTTTCAATCCGCTGCTCTACCAACTGAGCTACCTGGCCACTCGAACTACGACTACTCAAACGTACTGCGGCACGCGAATTTTGGCTCCGGCCGCTCGCCGATCTAGGGGATCGACTCTCTTAACATCGCATAAAACCGCGATGTTAGCCTTCACCGCAACAAGCCCGCAAAAGCGGCGGGCGTGTTGTCAATCCGCTGCTCTACCCACTGAGCACCCGGCCTCCGTACAACCAAAAAAACTCTAAAAAAGCCTGGAGCCATCATTCCAGTGAAAACTGGAATCCATTGAATTCCGTTACTTGGACACTGGCTTTCGCCAGTGTGACGAACCAAATCAGAGGTTCCTTAACCCTTAACGCGGCACGCGGATTTTGGCTCCGGCCGCGCGCTGAGGCGAAAAACGAAGGGCGGAATGTAAGGGGTACGCCCGCACCCGTCAAGCCGTAAGCCCGGGGCAAGTGAGGCCGTGGGCCAGGCAGGTGAACCGCTTCCAGTTGATCACCGCAATGCCCGCGATGATCAGCAGCAGGAAGGTGATGAGGGGCACGTGCTTGTCGATCACGAATTTCGGCGTCACGGCGCGCGTGCCTTTCACCAGCCACGCGGTGCCTTTTTTGAGGAGCTGGTAGAACCAGTTCCGGTCGCGCTGCGCACCGGCCAGCACGTAAAGAAACCCCTGCCCGAGCATGAAGTAGATCGCCACCTGGATCAGCACCAGCAGGACGGAGGCAATCTGGTATTCAAGTGGCATGGTGTTGATAGCGGTGCTCCCCGGTAGATTCTAGCCTGTACGGAACGCGCAAAAAAAGCCCCGCTTACGCGGGGCTTCTCTCATTCCAGAGGAAGGGGGTAACGGGGGAAACCTGCGGTTCCCCCTGTTCCGTATCCTCAGGATATGCAACTCGCGCAGCGAGTTACATATCCATGCCGCCCATGCCGCCCATGCCACCACCGTGGCCGTGACCGCCGTGCGAGTCTTCTTTCGGGCTCTCGGCGACCATCGCATCGGTCGTGAGGATCAGGCCGGCCACCGAAGCGGCGTTCTGCAGGGCGCAGCGCGTCACTTTGGTCGGGTCCAGCACGCCCATCGCCACCATGTCGCCGTATTCGCCGTTGGCGGCGTTGTAGCCGTAGTTGCCTTTGCCTTCGACGACCTTGTTCACCACCACGGAGGCTTCGTCGCCGCTGTTG
>CAZXNF010000106.1:0-3604 GCA_964641785.1 uncultured Streptomycetaceae bacterium
GCTACACGCTGCTCATGAGTTCATCTGCGCTAGGCATCAACGGCAGCCTGTACCGCAAGCTCGCCTACGACCCGGTCAGGGACTTCGCGCCCATCGCAGTGTTCGCGGCGAGCCCCAACCTGCTGCTGGTGCATCCTTCACTGCCCGCGAAAACGGTTAAGGAGTTCATCACCGTCGCCAAAAAAAGCACCCGTGGCCTGAGCTACTCATCCTCGGGCAGTGGCAGCACGCAGCACCTGTCCGGCGAGTTGCTCAAGCTCATGACCGGCATCAACACCGTGCACGTACCGTACAAGGGAAGCGCGCCGTCCCTCACTGCGCTGGTCAGCGGCGAAGTGGATTTCGCGTTCAACAACGTGCCGTCGGCAAAGCCCTTCATGACCAACGCACGCCTGCGGGCCCTGGCGATCACCAGCCCGAAGCGCTCGGCGCTGCTGCCCGAGCTGCCCACCATGGTCGAAAGCGGGCTGCCCGGGTTCGTGGTGGCCGCCTGGTACGGCGTGCTGGGCCCGGCGGGCACGCCGCCGCAGGTGGTGTCCCAGCTCAACGGCCTCATCGTCAAGTCCGTACAGCGGCCCGAGTTCAAGTCAAGGATGGCGCAGATGGGCGCGGACACCATCGAGGAATCGCCGGAATACTTCCGCGGCTTTCTGCTCGAGGAAATCTCGCGCTGGGCAAGCGTGGTGAAGGCCTCCGGCGCCAAACCCGAATAGTCCACACACGAGGCAGCACCATGTCCGTCTTTTCCTCGAAAGTACTCCGCGACATGTACGGCACGGAAGAGATGCGGCGTATCTTTTCCGACGAATCGCGGATCCGCAATTTCGTGGCGATCGAAGTCGCCCTCGCCAAGGTCGAGTCCGAGCTGGGCGTCATCCCCGACGAGGCCTACCGCGAGATCGCCCGGCGGGCGCCCGGCTTTGTCGTCGACTGGGACCGCCTGAAGACGGACACGGAAACGATCGGCTACCCCGTGATGCCGCTGCTCAAGCAACTCACCGAATGCTGCGGCGAGGCCGGCGAGTACCTGCACTGGGGATCCACCACGCGCGACATCACCGACACCTCCTTCGTGCTCCAGGTACGGGAGGCGCTCGGCATCATCGAGACCGAGACCCGCGCCATCAAGTCAAAGCTGGTGGAACTCACCCGCAGGCACCGCAACACCGTGACGGTCGCCCGCACCCACGGTATGCACGCGCTGCCGACCACCTTCGGCTTCAGGACGGCGATCTGGCTGTCCGAAACCGGCCGCCAGCTGAAGCGTCTCGAGGCCGTGCGGCAGTCATTTTCCTGCGGGCAGTTCGGCGGCGCGGTTGGCACGCTGGCGGCCGTGGGGCCGAAGGGCATCGAGGTCCAGCGCAAGCTCATGGCCACGCTCGGGCTGACGGCGCCGGACATCAGCTGGTTCTCGTCCCGGGACCGCGTATCGGAGGTGGTGTTCGTTCTCGCCGGGATCGGCTGCACCATGGCCAGCATCGCCAAGACGCTCGTCGTCATGACGCGCGACGAGGTCGGCGAAGCGCGGGAGCCGGACGTCGTTGGACGCGGCACCAGCAGCGCCATGCCGCACAAACACAACACCGTCGGCTCGGAGCTGGTGCTGGTCTACGGCAAGTTTCTCGCGCAGTACGTCAGCCTCGTGATGGAGTCCATGGTCCAGGACTACGACCGCGACTGGCAGGGGCATTTCGAGACCATCATCGTGCCGCAGGCCTTCCTGATGTCGCACGCGTCGCTGCGGCAGATGAATTTCATCCTCGGCGGGCTCCAGGTCTTCCCCGAGCGCATGCGGGCAAATGCCGAGATCACCAACGGCATGATCATGGCGGAGAGCGTGATGATGGCGCTGGCCCCGCACCTCGGGCGCAAGCGCGCGCACAAGCTGGTGTCGGCCGCCTGCGAGGCCGCCCTCGCCCGCCAATGTCATTTGCGAGACGTACTGATCACCGATGCCGAGGTCACCAAACATCTCGCCCCGGCCGACATCGAACATGCGCTCGTTCCGGCGAACTACACCGGCGCCGCCACGGCGGTGGTCGATCAGGTGCTGGCGAGCGAAGATCGATAAGGCAGCGCCGGCGCGCTACGGTTTCGCGGTCTGCCGCGCCAGCCAGTCCACTTCGCGGCCAATCTCGGCCGGATCCGCGGCGGGGCGGATGTAGTAGTAGGGGATGAAAGGCTTGAAGGTGTCGTACACACGGCGCAGTTCGCCGATGGGCTCGGTGTGGAGGTCCACGCGCAGATCGACGTAGGCGTTGATCTCCGGGCCATACACCAGCAGCGCCGCGGACTGCTGGCCGCCGTTCTGGCCGCCCGCGTCGCGCCCGGCTTCCAGCGCCAGCATCAGGCGCTCCTCCAGCGGCTGGTCGGCGGTTTTCTTCCAAACGGCCACCATCACGCTCGCGGTCTTTTCCGAGGTGAGGTTGTTGCCCATCGCGACCAGGTTGCGCTCGGTGAAGGCGCCGCTCCAAACCTTGTTGCGGGCGCCGGTGCGCGCCACCGCGTTGCCGTCGCGGCCGATCACGCACAACTGCCGCTCCTCGATGTACGGATCGCTCGCCGCGATCTCGTCGAGCACCTTCTTCGCCGAGTAACCCTGACGCAGCAGGTTGGTGCCGAGCGGGCCCAGCCGCGGGTCGGTGGCGGCCATCGTGATGACGACGCCCATGCCGGGCGCGAAGAATGGACAGCGCGCGCCGACGGCGAGGGGCCGGGTGGAAATGGCGACGCCGAAGCGCCCGGTGGTGGCGCAGCGGCCGGCGATCTGAAATGTCATTTTGTGTTCTCCATCACTATGATTATTGCGGTTCGATCTTCGCCGCCTTGACGACCTTGGCGATCCGGGCGGTGTCTTCCTTGATGAAGGCCGCGAACTGCTCGGGCGTGCCGGGGTCGAGACCGAGCCCGAGGTCGATCAATTGCTTGCGCAGCGGCCCGGTCACCGCCTTGTTGGTTTCCGCGTTGAGCTGGGTGACCAGCGGCCGCGGCAGGCCGGCCGGCCCCAGCAACCCGATCCAGCCCGAAAGCTCGAAGCCCTTGAGGCCGGACTCGTCCAGCGTCGGCACGTTCGGCAGCGATTCGATGCGTTTGAGCGAGGTCAGCGCGATGCCACGCACGCGCCCGCTGTTGATGTACGGCACCGCCGTCGGCACCACGCTGAAGATGAAGTCGATCTGCCCGGCCAGCAGGTCGATCATCGCCGGCGCACCGCCTTTGTAAGGCACGTGCACGATGTTGGCGCCCGTCATCATCGCGAACAACTCGGCGGACATATGCTGCGTGGCGCCGATACCCGAGGACCCGTAGGTGAACTTGCCGGGATTGGCCTTGACGCGCGCGATGAACTCCTTGGCCGTGCGCACCGGCACCGACGGATGGACGATCAGGATGTTGGGCTGGTTCGCGATCAGCGCGATCGGCGTGAGGTCCTTGATGGGGTCGTACGAAAGCTTCTTGAAGTTGCTCGGCGCCGAGGAAATCTGCCCTGCCGCGCCGGCCAGCAGCGTGTAGCCGTCCGGTGGCGCCGAGACCACGGCCTGCGCGGAGATGGTGCCGCCCGCACCCGCGCGGTTCTCGACGATGAACTGCTGGCCCATGGTCC
>CAZXNF010000106.1:3614-9185 GCA_964641785.1 uncultured Streptomycetaceae bacterium
CCATGCGGCCGACGACGTCGTTGCTGCCGCCGGGCGGGTAGCCGACGATCATGCGCACGACCTTGGCCGGATAGGCGGGTTGCTGGGCCTGCGCGCCGGCGGCAAAAGCGGCGCAGACAGCCCAGGCTGCAACGACTGGTAAACGGATTTTCATACGGTCTCCTGGAAAAACATGATGTTTTCTCCCCCAGGACCTTGCAACAACCATGCCCGCACGACCGGCTTACGCCGGCACGATCAGCTCGCGCGGGCAGCCTTCGGTCCACATGTCGACGCCGTTCTCCTTCACGAGGAAGGTGTCTTCCGTGTGGTGGCGCACGCCGTCGTGGTAATAGCTTGATTCCATGCACACCACCGCGTTGGCTTCCAGCACCGCGCGGTTGACGTGGTTCATGCGCGGCTGTTCGTGCGAACCCAGCCCGATGCCGTGGCCGATGAATTCGCGCGGATACTTGTCAAGGTTCTTGCTGATCTTCCTGTAGAAGGTGTCGAAAATGTCGCCGCCGATCATGCCCGGCCGCAGTGCGTTGCCGACCTCGAGCTGCGCGTCGTTCAGCCATTTCCAGATGTCCTTCTGGCGCTGCGAAGCCTCGCCGATGAAGTAGGAACGCACGAAGTCGGCGTAGTAGCCACCGTAGATCGCGCCCATGTCCACCTTCACGAAATCGCCATACTTCATGGTGTGCCCGTAGGGGTACGGGCAGTGCGCCGCGAAGCTCGTCTTCGGCCCGCAGCCGATGTTGATGAAACGGATCTGGTGCGCGCCCTCCTGCATCATGCGGATGGTGGCCGCCTTGTGCAGGTCCTCGTCGGTGTTGCCGGGCTTGATCGCGGCGCGGAAGCTCTCGTGCGCCGCCACCGTGATCGCCGTCGCCTTGTGCAGGCGCACGATCTCCTCGGGCGTTTTGGCGACCCGCACGATCTCCAGATCGTAGGCGATATCCACCGGCTTGTGCCCGGCGCCGCCCAACCATTGATAGAACTTCTCGCGGAAGCCGTAGGTCAGCGCATCGCCCTCGGTGCCAATGCGGAGATTCTTTACCTTGCGGTCGGTCAGCACCGCCGCGGCGGCCTCGAAGAAATCGTCGTAGAACTTCGTCTGCACATCGGTAAAGAACTCCGCCATGGCGTAGGCGCGCACGTCCTTGATCCAGGTGCTGTCCATCGCCAGGTGCAGGTCCACTGCCGGCACGATGAAAGCCGGCGCGATCGCCGAGTCGCGGAAGTAGAACACGCAGAACGGCCGGTAGCCGAGGTTCGCGCCGTTATGGAAGAAGCCGCTGAGGTACTTGGAGTTCTCGACGCCGCGGACGATCAGCACATCGACTTCCTTGCGGTCCATCATGGCGTGCAGGCGCTGCTGGTCGAACAGGATCGGCTTGGCGGTCAGGGTGGTCACGACGGTCTCCGGGACGGGGGGAAGGACAATGCAGGCGCGGCCGGGGCCGGCCGCCCCTCTAATATAGATGATTAACGGGATTCTTCGGAAAAAACGCGGCGGGACTCTGGCCCACGCAGCGCCCGCAACAGGGCCCGGCTACTTTGCCGCGCCTTCCTTTTCTCGCGCGAGCTGCGCCGTGAACAGCTTTTCGTAGAACTGGATCTTGGCGCCATAGCCATCCGGGTCCACGAAGCGGTTCGGGTCGCAGGCATCGCCCGGCTTGTACTTCTTGTGCAGCTTGAACTGCGGGACCAGGACGGGCCGCCTGACGTCGGTGATACCGCGCTACGGATGGCGCGAACGACAGTGTAAACCGGGAGCCGGCGCAGCGGCAGGCGCGGCCAGGAATGTAACGCGCGCTAAGTCTTCAGCCGGTAGCCGGTTCTCAGCATCCAGGCAGCGACCGCCGTGAACGCCGCCAGGAAGGCGAGCGTCATGCCCAGGCTGACACCGACGCCGACATCGGCGATACCGTAGAAGCTCCAGCGGAAGCCGCTGACGAGGTAGAGCACCGGGTTGAAAAGTGTGACGGTCTGCCACACCGGCGGCAGCATGTGGATCGAGTAAAAGCTGCCGCCGAGGAAGGTCAGCGGCGTGATGATCAGCAGCGGCACGAACTGGAGTTGTTCGAAGTTCTTCGACCAGATGCCGATGATGAAGCCGAGCAGGCTGAACGTGACCGTCGTCAGCACCAGAAACAGCACCATCCATCCCGGATGATCGATGCGCACCGGCACGAACAGGCCCGCCGTGGCGAGAATGATGAGGCCGAGCACGGTGGCCTTGGTCGCCGCCGCCCCCACGTAGCTCAAGACGATTTCGAAGTGCGACACCGGCGCCGACAGCAGTTCGTAGATCGTACCCGTGAACTTCGGAAAGTAGATGCCGAACGAGGCATTGGAGATGCTCTGCGTCAGGATGGACAGCATGATCAGCCCCGGCACGATGAAAGCGCCGTAGCTGATGCCCTCGACCTCCGTGATGCGGGATCCGATGGCGGCGCCGAACACCACGAAGTACAGGGACGTCGAGATCACCGGCGAGACCATGCTCTGAAACAGCGTGCGCCAGGTGCGCGCCATCTCGAAGGTGTAGATCGCGCGGACCGCCTGAAGGTTCATGCTCTGTCGCTCACGAGATTGACGAAGATGTCCTCGAGGGAACTCTGCGTCGTGTGGAGATCCTTGAACGTCAGGCCGGCGGCGCTGAGGTCCTGCAGCAGCGCGGCAATACCGGCGCGTTCGCCGCGGGAATCGTAGGTGTAGATCAGTTCGGTCCCGCCGCCGGCCAGCACCAGTTGATAGGCCGCCAGGGCGTCGGGGATGCGTTCCACCGGGCGTTCGAGTTGCAGCGTGAGTTGCTTCTTGCCCAGCTTGCGCATCAGTTCGACCTTATCCTCCACCAGGATGATCTCGCCTTTGCTGATCACCCCGATGCGGTCGGCCATCTCCTCGGCCTCATCGATGTAGTGCGTCGTCAGGATGATGGTCACGCCGGTCGCGCGCAACTGCCGCACGAGCGCCCACATGTCGCGCCGCAGTTCGACGTCCACGCCCGCTGTCGGTTCATCGAGGAACAGCACCTGCGGCTCGTGCGAGAGCGCCTTGGCGATCATCACGCGACGCTTCATCCCGCCGGACAGCGTCATGATCCTGCTGTCCTTCTTGGTCCAGAGCGACAGGTCCCGGAGGACCTTCTCGATATGCGCGGGATTCGGCGCCTTGCCGAACAGGCCGCGGCTGAACGACACCGTCGCCCACACCGTTTCAAAAGCGTCGGTCGTCAGTTCCTGCGGCACGAGCCCGATCAGCGCGCGGGCGGCCCGATAGTCCTGAATGATGTCGTGGCCGGCGACGGTCACGCGCCCCGCGGTCGGATTGACGATGCCGCAGATGGTGCCGATCAGTGTGGTTTTGCCCGCGCCGTTGGGGCCCAGCAGCGCGAATATCTCGCCCGGCCGGATCTCCAGGTTGATGTTCTTGAGCGCCGCGAGGCCGGAGGCGTACGTCTTGGAAAGCGTGGTGACTGAAATCATGGCGGGCATAGCTTCGACCATAACAGATCGCGCACCGCGTCCGACATCGCCGCCATGGCCGCTGGCCGCCCTCCGTGGGCGTGGCCGCATTGCGGCGATGGCTAGCGCCTGTTATGGACCTGATCGTATGCGGCGAACGCGGAAACAGGGGTTCAGTGCCAGGCGCCGCTCGCGCCGCAGTACCGGACACTGCAAGCGATCGGCCGCTTTACTTACGGTCCAGGTACACGTCCCGCCCGCGCACTTCCGACTTCTCCAACCCGCCGATGCGCGCATGGAGTCGCCCACGGCTTGCAGTGACGAGGATGACGACAATCTCATCCGGCAGCGGACCATCCGGCATCATCGCTTCGACCGTATCGTAGTGCGAGCGCACGTACAGCGCTTCCTTGTAGGCCATGGGCACATCGAGCACCGCGCCCAGTGCGCCGCGCTTCACGTTCGCCGCCATCCAGGCCGTGCAGTTGCCCAGCGCCTTGCGTACGCGCGTGGCGAACGGCCGCGTGATCGCCGCATACCCATGCTCGATCTCGCCCTGCGTGCCCACGATCGCGCCTTTGCCGTAGCTCTCCACCAAAGCGGGCTGGTTGCCGTACTGCGCCAGCACCTTTTCCGCTAGCAGGTCGCCCACCGTGGCGCCATACGCGATCAAGGCCTTGAGGTCGGCCACCGGTTTGCCGACGTAGGGGTTGTTGATCGCCGCCATCGCGGTGACGCGGCGTAACGGAATGCCATCGGATTTCCCGCCTTCCAGCAGGATCTCCTCGACCAGCACCGCGGTCTTGCGCACGGCGAATCGGAGGGGTGAGGCCTTTTTGCGGGCAGCCATGTTCCGGGGTCGTCTCGCGCGTCAATCCACCGTCGCGCCCGACGCCTTTACCACCGGGCCCCATTTATTCATCTCTTTCTGGATGAAGGCGGCGTACTCCTTCGGCCCCAGTGGCGTCGCGTTGACGCCCTGTCCGGCGAAGCGCTCACTCACCTCCGGCAGCGCGACGACCGCGAAGACTTCCTTGCTGATGCGGTCCACCACCGACCGGGGCACGCCCGCAGGACCCGAGATGCCAAACCACAACCCGCCTTCGACGCCGGGATAGCCCGCCTCTGCCATCGTCGGCAGGTCCGGCAGCACGGCGGAACGGTTGGCGCTCACCGCGGCCAGTGGCTTCAGCTTGCCCGCCTTGATCTGGCCGAGCAACGAGGGCAGGCCGTCGAACATGACCTGGATCTGGCCACCGACCAGGTCGATGACCGCGGGGCCGCTGCCCTTGTACGGCACGTGTGTGATGGGCGCGCCGGACACGGACTTGAACAACTCGCCCATCAGGTGGGGCGGCCCGCCGCTGCCCGATGAACCGAACAGCAAGGTTCCGGGCTTGGCTTTCGCCAGCGCCACGAACTCCTTCACGGAATTCACCGGCACGGACTGGTTCACGGCCATCACGGCCGGCACCGACGAGATCAGCACGATGTGGGTGAAGTCCTTCATCGCATCGTAAGGCAGCTTCTTGTAGAGCACCGGGCTGATGCCGTGCGTCGTGCTGGAAGACAGCAGGAAGGTGTAGCCGTCGGGCGTGGCTTTCGCCACCAGCTCCGTCGCGATGACGCCCGCCGCGCCACCGCGGTTCTCCACGACGATCGTCTGGCCGAGCGCATCGGCCAGCTTCGCTCCCACGAGCCGCGCGGTGAAGTCTGCGGCGCCGCCGGGCGGCACCGGCACTACCAGCCGGATGGGCCGCGTGGGATAGGTGTCTGCCGCGACCGCACCTGCGGAAGACCCGAGCAGCGCACAGGCCAGCAACAACCCGCCCGGCAGCGACTGCCCTGTTCGTTTAACACCCGTCATCAGAATTTGCATGCCTGTATTCCTTTTCCATGTACCCCGAGGCCATCAGCAGCCGGCCCGCACGAATGCAACTATCATGCCACGGACTCGATCATGTGCGTCCGCATCCGTTCTCGCCCTCCTTGCGCGATGCGCGAGGGAGGGTCGGGAGGGAGGCAATGCGTTGAATCGCTGCGATTGCCAACTGCTTTGCCCCCATCCCGGCCTTCCCCCGCAAGCAGGGGAAGGTGAGAATGGACTTCGCAATAT
>CAZXNF010000107.1:0-9175 GCA_964641785.1 uncultured Streptomycetaceae bacterium
CACCACCGCACTTGAGACACAGCAGGGGCAGCACCTCGTAGATGCGCGCCAGCAGCAGCGCCCAGACGTAGCGAGCTGCCTGGCGATGTGCCGGCTCTGTCGGGGCCGCGTCCGATGGACTCGCGCCAATCATCGCCGGAGCAGGGGTATCCGCTGCCGGCTGCGCCAGTGCGGTGACCGCTGCCCGCAGCGGCGAGTGGGGCGACAGCGCCCCGTAGTAGCGCCGCCAGACGATCGAGCAATCGGAAAGCCGCTGCGCGAACATGCGCGCCATGACGTCGGTGCCGCCGCCGGCGACGAACGGCGCGACGATGCGGAGCGGCTGGTCAGGAGCGGTTCCCTGGTGGATCGTTGGGCGGGCTGCGAATACCACCATTGCATGCCTGCCATCCAGAGCGCAATTACAGCAATGTAAACGATGACGAGTTTCATGCTGGCGCTGGCGTAAAGCGGCACTGAGCTGAATATACTCGGCGCAACTTCGGGCGACACCGGTTCGGCCGCCGAATACGCGATGCGCGGCAAACACGGCATCCGCGTCTTCATGCTCTCGCCGCACCAGAAGATGAGCCCGTTTCAGACCGCGCAGATGTTCTTGCTGCAGGACGTCAACATCATCAACATTGCGGTGCGCGGCGTGTTCGACGATTGTCAGGACATCGTCAAGGCGGTCAGCAACGATCTTGCCTTCAAATCGCGCTACAACATCGGTACGGTCAACTCGATCAACTGGGCGCGTGTGGTGGCGCAGGTGGTTTATTATTTCAAAGCCTACTTCGCGGCAACGCAGTCGAACGATGAGCAGGTTTCGTTTGCGGTGCCGTCGGGTAATTTTGGCAACATCTGCGCCGGCCATATCGTACGCTGCATGGGTTTGCCGATCCGCAAGCTGATACTCGCCACCAACGAGAACGATGTGCTCGACGAATTTTTCCGCACCGGCGTCTACCGCGTGCGACCGTCGGACCGTGTGCAGCAGGCAGCCCGTCGATGGATATCTCAAAGGCCTCGAACTTCGAGCGCTTTGTGCTCGACCTGGTCGGCCGTGACAGCAAAGCGGTTGCCGGTTTGTGGCGTCAGCTCGACCGCGACGGCATCTTCGACCTGTCGCACACGCCGCATTTTTCGCGCATCGCCGATTTCGGCTTTGTCTCCGGATCAAGCCGCCACGCCGACCGCCTGGAAACCATACGCACGGTTTACCGCAAATTCAATCAGATGACAGACACGCACACCGCGACGGTGTGAAGGTCGGGCTTGAACATCGCGAACCCGGCGTGTCGCTGATCCGTCTCGAGACCGCATTGCCGGCGAAAATTCGCGGCGACCATCCAAGAAGCGCTTGGCCGCCATCCGGAAGTGCCTTACGGCATGGAAGGCTTGGAGCGCTTGCCACAACGTTTTTGCGTGCTGGATGCCGACGAGATTGCAGTCAAGGATCTGATTGCACGCAACTGTGGCGGTGCAGCCTGACGACGACTAGAAACGGCGTTGCCCTGTCCGCATTCCCGGCGAGCACGCGTCGGTTGGGCTGGCGCAGGAAGCCCAACATCACAAAGCGCGCCCCGATAACAGAGGATAGGGACGCGTGACTTGTCCGGTTGTGCCGACGGTGAAGTAGGCCCGTATAGAGAGTGCGGCGGTGTTGGGCTTCCTTCGTCAGCCCAACGTGATTGCATTGCACTGTCCGCATGCCCGGCGAGTGAGCGATAGTGGCGTAATCTCACGCGTCGTCATTTCGGTGTGAGGAGGCTTAAGGTTGCCCTTGCACGGGAAGCCGCCTACACTTCGATCATGCGCATCGTTGGTGAAAAAGACCGCTCGGAAATCGAACTTGAGCCGGTCCAGGCATACCGGCGCGGCCGCGCTATGGACACCCTGTTGCGTGGTGCGGCGCCACCGGTCGTGCGCGGTGTGACACGTGGCACGCATGAATACTTCAATCTTCTCGACGCCGAGCGCGAGACACAAATCGCGCGCGCTCTGAATGCCGCATGACAACGGACGATCCGCTGCTCAAGTTGCTGGCACGGTTTGCCGACGAAGGGGTTGAGTACGTTTTGGTGGGCGGACAAGCGGTGCGCCTCAACGGCTATCTGCGTGCGGCCGAGGACATTGAGGTGTTGGTTCAGCCGACGCGTGACAACGGCGAAAAGATTATCCGCGCGATGGACTTTCTCCCGTCAAGCAAAGACCTTGACGCCGGATGGTTCGTGCCGGCCCCGGATGGTAGCGTTGAAAACATTCGTGTCGCCGACGATTTGCTGGTCGATTTGCTGTTTGCGGCCAATGGCGAGACTTATAAATCGGTGCAACCTTATATTCGCCAGTTGGTAATCGAGGGCACGCCGGTGAAAGTACTCAACATTGATGGCCTCATCAAAACCAAAAACGACTTTCGCGAGAAGGATGTGCTGGACAAGCGCGTGCTTGAGCGGATCAGTGCTACTTTGAAGAGTGGCAAGTAGCGGGTTGCAATAGAACGGTGAGGTGGTCAGATATTGCAATCAAGAAAATGTACGATTGCAAGACTTGACCCTTGCGCAGATCCCACGCGCTTGAGAAAGCGCAGCACCACGCCTTTAGCGGCCCGCCTCAGGCGGCTATATCCGAAGCGCCGTACCGTGCGGGCGATGAACACGTAGCGCTCATCGGGGGTTACCGCAAAATCAACCGCTATCGTCCCGCCCAAAAAGGCCTGAAGCTGAGCCAGGGTATGGAGCGGCCCGTCGTTCATGTCGATCACCATGCCTTGCATCATGATCGTGCCCAGCCATCCGTTCAGACTCAAACCCCGTTGGAATCACGCTCCCCCCGCTCAGACTCAAACCCCATTGGACAAGGCTTGAGCTAGCGAAGTATCGCAAAATGCGATACATTGCGCAATGCGCTTGATCAGCAACAAGGCATTGCGCGATTTCGCCGCGTTCCATCCCGAATCGCATGCGCCGTTGCAAGCATGGCGCCGGCTGGTCGAGCACAATGCATTTGGGAACTTTGCGAATCTGAAGCGCGCGTCCAATTCGGTCGACAAGGTGGCAGACTATTACGTATTCAACATCGCCGGCAACCGCTACCGGGTGATCGCCGCGATTCACTTCAACACGCAATCGCTGTACGTGCGCGCCGTGTTGACGCACCGGGACTACGACAAATGGAGGCCGTGATGGGCGCCAATGAAATACAACGGATTACCAGGCGCTACCGCGCGCTGTGCGAAGTGGTTCCGCTTAAGCCGATCACCAGCGAATCCGCATACGCCGCGGCGGTCGATCGGCTGAACCAGCTGCTCGATGCTGGTGGCGCCGATCAACACAACGAGCTGGCGGGACTGGTCGATGCCCTTGGCCAGATGATCCACGCCTACGAGAAGCGGCGCCATGCACTGCCTGAGGCTCACCCGCGCGACGTGCTGCGTTATCTGATGGAAGATCGCGGGCTCAGCCAAACCGACCTTGCCGATGTGGCTTCGCAGGGAACGATTAGTGACATTCTCGCGGCAAGGCGCGGCATCAGCAAAGCACTGGCGAAGAAACTCGCCAGCCGCTTTGGCGTTTCCGTCGCTGTATTTGTGTGAACTTGAACGGCAGAAATATCGTGCGTATGGAGGTGTCAGTTCTTGCAATCCAACATTTGAGAAGCGGCGATACGCAGGATGCGCATTGGAAATGTATGATTGCAAGACCCCATTGGTCTCTGAGAGATGCCCAGTTCATGCTGTCCGGCACGATTCGCGGTCAGTGATTGTCGGATGCAGTGGATCTGGGGGGGGGCTTAGCAACGCCGCTTAACAAGCCCTCTAATGACATAAAATCGGTGCGCTTGGGACCAGCCATGGCTATATATTCGTTCTGCGCTGTGCGCCGACGTCAAATTCGCAACTGGCTCGGCGGCACGAAGGGTGCTATGGGAGTAATTTCATGATGGGTCGAACTATGTTTTCTTTTCTTCCGGCAGCCTGGAAGAGCATTCCACTCTTTGCCGCAGCGATGCAAAGGCTGATCGTCCTGAGCATTTCGTTCGGCATTATCGCGGGGTTGGCGTTCGCCTCCGGCGATGCCGCCGCGCAGACGTATCCCACCCGTTCGGTGCGCTTCATCGTTCCATATCCAGCAGGCGGCCCGGCGGATATTCTCGCCCGCATGATCGGTCAAAAGCTCACCGCAAAGTGGGGACAGCAGGTCATAGTCGACAACCGCGGTGGAGCGAATACCATCATAGGCATGGAGCTCGTTGCCCGGTCTGCGCCAGATGGCTACACCTTGATCCTTGCCACGACGGCCATGGCGATCAACGCGGCGATCGTTCCCAAGCTGCCTTACGACTCCGCCCGCGACTTCACCGCGATAACTAACCTGGTATCGGCATCGTTCGTGCTGGTCGTCCATCCGTCGGCGCCGGCACGCAACCTGAAGGAATTGATAGCGCTCGCCAAGTCGAAGCCGGGTCAGATCGTTTTCGGCTCGGGCGGTACCGGAAGCCCCACGCATGTATCCGGCGAGCTGCTCAAATCGATGGCCGGGATCGACATGATCCATGTTCCTTACAAGGGCATGGCTCCTGCCCTCAGCGACCTGCTGGCCGGGCACATTGTTGTATTGTTCAGCGATCCGCTTGTCATGCTGCCGTACGTGAAGCAGGGGAAGGTGCGCGCGCTCGGCGTGTCGGGCTCCAATCGTTTTCCTGCTGCGCGCGAGATACCGACGCTGGCCGAGGCCGGTCTCCCCGGTTACGAGTCGGGCATCTGGTACGGCGTGCTGGCGCCTGCGGGCGTGCCGAAACCGCTGGTCGATACGATCAACGCGGCGCTGGTGCAGGTGCTGAAGGAGCCGGACGTGCAGGAGCGGCTGGCGGCTCTCGGCACGACTGTAATTGCAGACAGTCCGGAGCAGTTCCATGCGTTTATCCAGGCGGAACTGGCGAAATGGGCGAAAGCCTTGGTCTCCGGCGCGGCGAAGAACTGACCGCGTGTCGAGCCTGAATGCAGCGGCACGGCGCCGGCCATGACGAGCAGGGATGAGATGCGTGCACGCGGCCCGCTCGCCGGCTGCCGCGTGCTCGAGCTGGGATCCACGATCGCCGGTCCGTTCTGCGCCCGGCTGCTGGCGGACTTCGGGGCGGAAGTCATCAAGATCGAAGCGCTCGAAGGCGATCAGGTGCGCTCGATGGGGCGCCGTTACGAGGGCAAGTCGCTGTATGCGGCGAGTCTCCTGCGCAACAAGTCGCTGGCCGCGGTCGACCTGCGCCATCCCGAGGGTCAGGCGATCGTGCACAAGCTGGTGGAGCATTGCGACGTGGTGGTGGAAAACTTCCGCCCGGGAACGCTGGAGAAATGGTCGCTCGGCTACGAGGATCTCGCGCACATCAATCCGCGCATCGTGATGGCGAGGATCAGCGGCTTCGGCCAGACCGGTCCTTACAGCCAGCGCGCGGGCTACGGAATAGTCGCGGAAGCCGTAAGCGGGCTGCGCAACCTGATCGGCGATCCGGACCGGCCGCCCGCGCGAGTCGCCGTCGCGCTTACTGATTACGTCACGGGCCTCTATGCGGCGTTCGGCGTCATGATGGCGCTCTATGCGCGCCAGTTCAGCGGCTGCGGCCAGGTGGTAGACGCGGCGCTTTCCGAGTGCGCGTTCAGCTTCCTGGAGCCACACGTTCCCAGCTTTGAAAAGCTTGGCATCG
This sequence comes from uncultured Streptomycetaceae bacterium, assembly GCA_964641785.1. Taxonomy (GTDB): domain Bacteria; phylum Pseudomonadota; class Gammaproteobacteria; order Burkholderiales; family SG8-41; genus CAZXNF01. The sequence goes on from CAZXNF010000107.1 coordinate 5,683, forward strand.
TCGCCAAGCGCGCCGGGCCCGGATTGGCAAACAGCGCACCCAACAATTTATATCCGACCCTGGACGGGCAATACGTGCACATCACAGCTATAGCCGATCCTGTGTTCCGGCGGTTCGCGCGCATCATGGGGCGAGAGGACGTTCTGCAGGACGAACGGTTCGCCAACGCGGTGAGCCGCGGCCGCCATCTGGATGAAGTAGACGCCTTCGTATCCGACTGGACGCGCACCGTGACTGCTGTTGAAGCGGAAGAAAAGCTCAATGCTGCCGCGGTACCCGCTGCGCGCATCTACACCATGGCCGATATCTTCAGCGACCCGCATTTTCACGCGCGCGGCATGCTCTCCGTCGTTCCCAATGCGGAGCTGGGAACGGTGACCCTGGCGAGCCCTGTGCCCAGGCTTTCCGACACGCCCGGCCGCATACGCGTGAGCGGCGGCGCGCTGGGCCAGGACACGACGCGCGTTCTGCGCGAGCTGGCCGGGCTGGACGCCGTCGAGATCGATCGACTCGAGCAGGCGGGCGTGATCCGAACGCGTCCGCATGCGCCGGCGGAGCGCGCAGCGGCAGCTGCCGAATGAGCAGGTCATGAGCTGGAAAAAGGAAGCGGACGAAATCGCACAGCGCCGGCACTGGGCGCTGGAGCTGGGCGGCGCGGAGGCAGTGGCGAAGTACCGCGCACAGGGCTGGCTCACGATACGCGAACGGGTCGAGCTGCTGGTCGACGCGGGCTCTTTCCAGGAAGTCGGCCAGCTCACTGGAGCGGCCACCTATGTGGATGGCAAGGTCGCCAAGGTAACGCCCGCGCCCTTTGTCATGGGGCTTGCCACCATCGACGGCCGGCCGGTCGCAGTCGGGGGCGAGGACTTTTCGGTACGCGGCGGGATGAACTGGGGCGACCGGTCCAAGGGCGGCCAGGGCGGCTTCTCGGGCGACCTCGCTTTCCATTACCGCATTCCGCTCGTGAACCTGTGCCATGGCGCCGGGGGCAGTGTCGAAGGGACGCGCAAGCGGGGCTATGCTGCGTTCCCGGGAAATCGCTTGTCGGCGCACTACGTCGACCTGCTCGGTTATGTTCCCGTCGTCAGCGCAGTGGTAGGCACGACTGCCGGCGGGCCGGCCGGCAGGGCGGTGCTGTCTCACTTCTCGGTCATGGTGCGCGGCACCAGCCAGGTATTCGCGTCGGGGCCGCCTCTGGTCGAGCGCGCCTTGGGCCAGAAAATCAGCAAGGAGGATTTGGGCGGCGCGCGCATGGCGGCCGACATCGCGGGCACCATCGACAACGTCGCGCGCGACGAGCCGGGGGCGATCGCAATGCTCAGACGTTTTTTGTCTTACATGCCGCAGAACGTCTGGCAGTTGCCCCCGCTCGGTCCGCGCGACGACTCCCCGCACCGCAGAGACGAGGCGCTGCTCGACATCGTACCGCGCAACCGCCGCGCGCCCTACGATATGCGCAAGCTGATTGAGACGGTGGTGGATCGCGATTCTGTCTTCGAGATCCAGCCGACGTTCGCGCGTTCGCTGATCGTGTGCCTCGCCCGCCTGCACGGCCGGCCGGTCGGCGTGATCGCAAACAATCCGATGGTCAACGGCGGCGCGCTCGACGCCAAAGCCGCACGCAAGCAGACGCACTTCATCGACCTGTGCGACACCTTCCATCTTCCCATCGTGTTCCTGGTCGACCTGCCGGGCTTCATGATCGGACCCAAGGCCGAAGAAGGCGCGACCTTGCGCGAAGGCATGCGATCGCTGCATGCGCGCATGCAGGCAACCGTGCCGATGATTACGCTGGTGATCCGCAAGTGCTACGGCTTCGCCGGCTTTGCCGCACGCGACAGTCTCGGTCTCGACTTCAAGATCGCGTGGCCTTCTGCTGAAATCGGCTCGCTGCCTGCCGAGGGCGGAGTGGCAGTCGCTTTCAGACGCGACATCGAAGCGGCGCCGGATCCGGCGCGGCGGCAGCAGGAAATCGAGGACGAGCTGAGGATCACCGGGTCGCCCTTGCGCATGGCTGAAGCATTCTCGGTCGAGGACGTAATCGACCCGCGTGACACGCGCTCGTATCTATGCCGCTTCGTCGATGCGATGGAATCGCGGCTGGCGACGACCCTGGGTCCGAAAGGACGCGTCGGCGTGCGGCCATGACCGGGGACGGCGGCATCGAGTAACGGGCGCGCAGCGGCGAGCCTGCCGCGGCGCGCTAATCAGGCGTGATCTTGCTCGCCCGAACCACTTTCTCCCATTTTTTCATCTCGGCGCCGATATACGCGGTGAATTCCGCCGGCGTATTGCCCACTGCGATCGCGCCTTCGGTCTCCAGCCGCGCGTGTATCTCGGGCATGCGCAGAATCCGCACCACCTCGCCATGCAGCTTGTCCACCAGCCGCTTCGGCGTCTGCCCCGGGGCCAGCAAGCCGAACCACGAACCGGCGCTGTATCCGGGCAGGCCGGCTTCGCTCATGGTCGGCAGATCTTTCAGGCTCGCCGATCCCGATCGCCGCGCGCTCGTGATCGCAAGCGCCCGCAAGCGCGCAGCTTTCACATGGGGCAGCGCGATCAGGGGATTCGCGAACATGAGCTGGACCTGGCCGCCGATAAGATCGGTCATGGCGGGACCCGAGCCCCGGTATGGGATGTGGACGATACCGATCCCGGCCATAGACTGCATAAGCTCGGCCGCGAGGCGCAGCGACGAGCTCGAGCCGCTCGACGCATAGTTGAGCTGGCCGGGGCGCGCCTTGGCCACCGCGATGAGCTCCTTGAGCGTGTTCGCGGGAACCGACGGGTGAACCGTCAGGATCAAAGGCACTTCGGCGACGAGCGTGATCGGCGCAAAGTCGCGCGCGGAATCGTAGGGAAGTGTCTTGAACAAGGCCGGATTAACCGCGAACGTGTTCGTGCCCATGAGCAGCGTGTAGCCGTCGGCCGGTGACTTGGCTACGATTTCCGCTCCCACGACCTGACCGCCGCCCGGCCGATTGTCGACGATGACGGGCTGGCCCCACGTTTCGGTGAATTTCTGCCCGATCATCCGCGCCAGGACGTCGGTGGGCCCCGCGGGCGCTACCGCGACCACCATACGAATCGGCTTGGCCGGGTAGTCCTGAGCGCACACGGGATGATATGCACCCGACGCGAGACACGCGGCGGCCAAGGTTAGACGCACGGTTTCGTTCCTCATGAGATTTCTCCCGGATTGCAGCGAGCTTGCGCCTGGACCGCTGCCTGCGGCCGGCGCCGATACATGATGAAGGCTTCCATTTCCTGCACCACGACTCCCGCCTGGTTGAGCACCTTGCGCTGAAACTTGATCACCCCGCGATCGGGCTTGCTGGTTTCCTTCTTGTCGATGACGATGGATGCCATGTAGATCGTGTCGCAGTGTTTCACCGAAGGATAGGAATTTCAACGCCACATTCTGAAGCATCCAGTCCTTTTTCGTTGAATTTTGCGCCGAGAGTTCCTGATAGCCCCTGCAAAACCCGCTCCG
>CAZXNF010000108.1:0-9167 GCA_964641785.1 uncultured Streptomycetaceae bacterium
CCCGCGGGTTCGTGGCTCGCGGTGCGCCAGTCGTCGCCCGTCCCGGCGCAGCCCATGATGACGGCCAGCGACAGGGCCCCGATGAGGGCGGCCGTCTTCCCGTAGTGGATGCGCCGCAGGCGGCGCGGCGGGGCGGGGTTTGCCATCGGCACCGCCGTGGCTATCCGCGGACGTCCGCTTCGTCTTCGGCCAAGGCCGACACGACGGGGAAATCCTCGGGATCGAACGCCCGGTCGCCGTCGGTCGACGCGATGCCGGTCGCCGCGAGACCGGCGAAGCCGAACAAGCCGCGATCCATGAGATGCGAAGGCCGCACGTCGGCCAGCGCCTTGAAGGTGCTCTCCACGCGGCCCGGAAACTTCTTCTCCCAGTCACGCAGCATCGCCTTGATCTGCTTGCGCTGGAGCGTCGCCTGCGAGCCGCACAGGTCGCAGGGAATGATCGGGAACCGCCGCAGCGCGGCATACGCTTCGAGGTCGCATTCCTTCACGTAGGCGAGCGGCCGGATGACGACGTGCTTGCCGTCGTCGGACACCAGTTTCGGCGGCATCGCCTTCAGCTTGCCACCGAAGAAGAGATTGAGGAAGAAGGTTTCCAGGATGTCGTCGCGGTGGTGGCCGAGCGCGATCTTGGTCGCGCCGAGTTCGCCCGCCACCCGGTACAGCACACCGCGCCGCAGCCGCGAGCACAGGCCGCACATGGTCTTGCCCTCGGGGATGACGCGCTTGACCACCGAGTAGGTGTCCTGCACCTCGATGCGGTACTCGACGCCGAGCGCCTTCAGGTATTCGGGCAGCACGTGGTCGGGATAACCCGGATGCCGCTGGTCGAGGTTGACGGCGACGAGGTCAAAGCGCACCGGCGCCTTCTCGCGCAGCCGCATCAGCACGTCGAGCAGCGCGTAGCTGTCCTTGCCGCCCGACAGGCACACCATGATGCGGTCGCCTTCGCCGATCATCGCGTAGTCGCCGATGGCCTCGCCCACCAGACGGCGCAGCCGCTTGGCGAGCTTGTTCGATTCGTATTGGTGCTTAGGGAGGGGAATCGCGCCCTCACCCTCGGTCCCTCTCCCGAAAGGAGAGGGAAGGGATTGGACCCCGCCAGTCTGATGACCGGGGGGTGAGGTGGGATTGGCGCCCTCACCCTCGGCCCTTCTCCCCGCGGGAGAAGGGAGAAGATGGGCCGCCTCGACCTGAGGGTCGAGGCGGTTTGATGGTTTGGCGTTCACAGGCTGATGCTCCGGCCGCCGTCCACCGCGATAATCTGCCCGGTCACGTAGGGCGCGGCACAGACGAGAAACTCCACCGCCTTGGCAATGTCGTCGGGCTCGCCGACGCGCTTCAATACCGTCGAATGCACGATGCGCTGGCGCGCGACCTCGTCGGCCCACTCCGGGTCCTCGGGCCACAGGATGGGCCCCGGCGAGACGCCGTTGACGCGCACTTCCGGCCCGAGCTCGCGCGCGAGCGACTTGGTGAGCGCCAGCAGGCCGCCCTTGGCCACGTTGTAGACGACGTGGCCCTTCATCGGGATTTCGGCGTGGATGTCCACGATGTTGACGATGACGCCTTTCGCTTTGCGCAGGTGCGGGGCCGCCGCCTGCGCAAGGAACAGCGGCGCCTTGAGGTTGGTGCCCGTGAGGTCGTCCCACGCCCTTTCGTCGATCTCGCCGATCGGCGTGGCGTAGAAGCTCGAGGCGTTGTTCACCAGCACATCGAGGCCGCCGAAGCGGCTGACGGTGTCGCGCACGATCGTCGCCGGCGAACCGGTCTTGAGCAGATCCGCCTGCGTGAGCGCGACCGAATCGGCACGTGCCCCGTTCAGTTCGGCGGCGAGCGCGCGCGCCTCTTTCGTCGACTGCCGGTGATGAATCATCACGTTTGCCCCCGCCGCGTGCAGCCGGCGCACGATGGCCGCGCCGACGCGTCGCGCGCCGCCGGTCACCAGTGCAGCCTTGCCTTCGAGCGGGAGGGTCACGCAGGGGCCCTTTCTTCCAGCGTGTGGAACAGGGGACGTGGACAAGCACGGAAATCGTTGCCGATTCTACAAGAATCCCCCAGCATTCAGCCTGATGCAGCTCCCGCCTCCCCCGCCCGACGCGCAGGCGCACAGCGCGCAACTCGCGGCCCTGATTCACGACGACCTCCGCGCCGCCGGCGGCCGCCTGCCGTTTGCCCGTTTCATGGAGCGCGCGCTCTACGCGCCCGGCCTCGGCTACTACATGGCGGGCGCGCGCAAGCTCGGGCCCGGGGGCGACTTCGTCACCGCGCCGGAACTCTCGCCGCTGTTCGGGCAGGCCGTAGCACGGCAGGCCGCGCAAGTGCTGGCCGCACCCGGCTGCGACGCGGTGCTGGAGATCGGCGCGGGTACCGGCGCCCTGGCCGCGGCGATGCTGGAAGCACTCGAGCGCGCGGACCAGCTGCCCGCGCACTACCTGATCCTCGAACTGTCGCCCGACCTGCGCGCGCGCAGCCGCGACACGCTGGCGGCCCGCGTGCCGCACCTGCTCGAGCGCGTGGCGTGGCTCAACCGGTTGCCGCCGCGCTTCTCCGGGTTCATCGTCGGTAACGAGGTGCTCGATGCCATGCCGTGCACTGTCATCACCACGCGCGGGGGCGACGTTCACGAAGCGTGCGTTGTCGCCGGCGAAGGCGGCGCATTTGCATGGGCCGATGGCCCCGCGTCCGCGGCGGTGGCCGCCGCTGCCCGCGCGCTCGGCTTGCCGCCGGACGGCTACCGCACGGAGCTGCAACTGGGGGCGCGCGCTTTCCTGCGCACGCTCGGCGGTGTGCTGGAACGCGGCGTGGCGCTGTTCATCGACTACGGCTTTCCGGCGCGCGAGTACTATCATCCGCAACGCAACGAAGGCACGCTGATGTGCCACTACCGGCATCGCGCGCACGATGATCCGTTCATCCTCGTCGGCCTGCAGGACATCACCACGCATGTGGACTTCTCGGCGATGGCGGCCGCCGCGACGGCGGGCGGACTTGCGCTCGCCGGCTACGCCTCGCAGGCGCAGTTCCTGATCAATTGCGGCATCACGGACCTGCTCGCGCGCACCCCGGCGGACGACGCGCGCGCGTATGCGCCGCTCGCCGCCGGCGTGCAGAAACTGCTGGCCCCGTCGGAAATGGGCGAGCTGTTCAAGGCCATCGCGTTCACCCGGGCGTGGCCGGAGCCGCTGGCGGGGTTCGTCCGGGGCGACCGCTGCGGCGCGCTGGTGCGCGACGGGCTTGATGCAGGTCAACTCCCTGCCGATTGACGCACGGCGCGCGGGCCGCGTCCTCTAGAATTGGCTGCTACTCGCCACCCGACGCCGCGCCCACCCATGAACCCGTTCAAAGACCATCGCTGGCTGACGATCGCCGTGCTTGCCGCGCTGGCAATCGCGGGCCTCTTCACGCTGCGGACGCTGCGCGGCGCCGCCGTCGAGGTGGCGCCTGTGACCAGCGGCGCGATCCAGCATTCCATCGTGGTCAGCGGCCGCGTGCAGGCGCCCAACCGCGTGCAGATCGGCTCGGTGGTCACCGGCCGCGTGGGCCAGGTGCTGGTGGTGGAAGGCGACAAGGTCGAGGCCGGCCAGCCGCTCATCCTGCTGGAAACCAGCGAGCTGGCAGCGGCGCTCGCGCAGGCGCGCGCGGCCGAGACTTCCGCACGCGCGCGCTTCGCCGCGGTGCGCGAGCTCAGTCTGCCGCAGGCCACCGAAGCCCTCGACCAGAGCGACGCGCAACTGCAGTTCGCCGAAGCCGAGGTCAAGCGCAACCGCGAGCTGCGCGACAAGGGCTTCATCAGCGAGGCGCGGCTGCAGGACCTCGAGCGGCTGCTCACCGTCGCACGCAGCCAGCGCGATGCTGCGCGCGCGCAGGCCCGCGCGCAGGGCAGCACGGGCGCGCAGGCGCTGGAAACGGCCAGCAAGCTGCAGGAAGCCATTGCCGCGCGCGAGGTTGCCGAATCACGCTACGCCCAGACCACCATCCGCGCGTCGGTGCCGGGCACGGTGCTGGTGCGCTCGGTGGAGCCGGGCGACATCGTGAGCCCAGGCAAGGCGCTGCTCATCGTCAACTCGGCCGGGGAAACGCGCCTGAGCGCGCAGATCGACGAGAAGAACCTGCCTTTCCTCAAGGTCGGCGACGCCGCGACCGCGTCGAGCGAGGCGTTTCCGAGTCAGCGCTTCAACGCGCTGCTCTACTACGTCAGCCCCGGCGTCGATGTCACCCGCGGTTCGATCGAGGCGCGCTTTCGCGTACCCGAGCCGCCGGCCTACCTGCGCGCCGACATGACGGTGTCGATCGACATCGGCGTGGCGCGCAAGGCGCAGGCGCTGACGGTGCCGGCGGCGGCGGTGCGCGAAATCGGCGGCGAGACCATCGTGCAGGTCCTGCGCGGCGGACGCATCGAGTCGGTCAAGGTGCGGATCGGTATCCGCGCCGCAGACCGCGTCGAGATCGTGGCGGGCCTCGCCGCCGGCGACACCGTGGCGCTCACGCGCGACGTGCCTGATGGCGCCCGGGCGCACGCCGCGCGTTGAGGGCCGCTGGTGCCTCTCGTGTTTGAATGGACGCTTGCCCTGCGCTTCCTGCGCGAGGGCGGCATGCAGACGCTGCTGATAGTCGCCGGGGCGACCGCCGGCATTTCCGTGATCGTCTTCATCACCACCTTTCTGGGCGACCTGCAGGACGACCTCGTCCGCCGCACGCTCGGCGTGCAGCCGCACATCGTGATCCGCGCCGCCGAGGAAGTCTCGCGCCCGCTGGCACCTCCCGGGCCGGACCTCGCCCTGTCCCAGGTCCAGACCCGCACCCAGCGGCCCCGCTCGGTGGACCAGTGGCAGGCCCTGCGCGACCAACTCGAACGCACTCCCGGCATTCGCGCCGTATCGCCGGTGGCGTCCGGCCCCGGCTTCGTCGCCCGTGGCGACACCAGCAAGGCCGTGACCGTCCTCGGCATCGTGCCGGCGCCCTACGCCGCCGTGACCCGCCTCAATGAGAAGATCGTCGCCGGTACGCTGCAGCTCGGTCCCGGCGACGTGCTGGTGGGCCTCGATCTGGCGAAGGACCTCGGCGCCGGCGTCGGCGACAAGGTCCGCGTCTCCACCCCGACCTCCGCCGGCGACGCTTATCGCATCACCGGCATCTACGATCTCGGTCAGCGTTCGCTTAACCGCGCCTACGTCTTCGTGGCGCTGCCCACCGCGCAGGCGCTGCTCGCGCTGCCGGGCGGCGTCACCAGCCTCGAACTGTCGATCGAAGACCTGTTCGGCGCGGACCGCATGGCGAAAACGCTGCAGGCGGGCATGCCGCACGAGGTCGAAAGCTGGATGCGGGCGAACTCGCAGTTGCGCACCGCGCTCAACAACCAGACCGTGATGACGCTGCTGATCCGCTTTTTCCTCGCGCTGGTGGTGGCGATCGGGGTGGCGAGCGTGCTGGTCGTGACGGTGGTGCAGAAGACCAAGGAGATCGGCATCCTGCGCGCCATGGGCACCTCGCGCGGCCGCATCCTGCGGCTGTTTCTGCTGCAGGGCGCGCTCATCGGCGCCGCAGGCGCGGTGCTCGGCAGCCTCTGCGGTTACGGCCTGACCTCGCTTATGAGCCGCTTCGTTCGCGCGGATGACGGCGCGATGCTATTCCACGCCCACGTGACGCCCGCGCTGTATGGCTACACGCTGATTGTGGCGGTACTGCTGGGCCTCGCCGCCGCGGTGATGCCGGCGCGCCGCGCCGCGCGCCTCGATCCCGCACAGGCGATCCGGCTGTGACCGCGCCCGTCATCGCGCTGGCCGGCATCCGCAAGACCTACAACGCGGGCACGCCCGTCGAGATGGAAGTCCTGCATGACGTGGACCTTGTTGTCGCCGGCGGCGAGTTCGCCTGCCTGATCGGCCCTTCGGGCTCGGGCAAGAGCACGCTGCTCAACATCATCGGCCTGCTGGAGGGCCCGACCGCCGGGCGCTACGACCTGAAAGGGCGCTCCATGCAGAGCGCGAGCGACGACGAGCGCACGCGCGCGCGCCTCGACACGCTGGGCTTCGTGTTCCAGTTCCACCACCTGCTGCCCGCGTTCTCCGCCCTCGAGAACGTGATGCTGCCGGGGCTGATGCGCGACGGCGCGTTCACCGAGGACAGCCGCGCCCGCGCCGGCGAACTGCTGCGCGCGGTGGGCCTCGGCGAGGCCCTGCGCAAACGCCCGACCGAGCTGTCGGGCGGCATGCAGCAGCGCGTGGCGATCGCCCGCGCGCTGGTGCTCTCGCCCGACCTGGTGCTCGCCGACGAGCCGACGGGCAATCTCGACACGCATTCGGCGGACGACGTCTTCGCGCTGCTGCGCCAGTTCAACGCGACCCGCGGCACGGCCTTCCTGATCGTCACCCACGATCCGCGGCTCGCCGCCCGCTGCGACCGCGTGATCGAACTGCGCGACGGCGCCCTCGTCAGCGACCGGGCGCAGACGCCCGCCTAGCGCGCGCCCGCCCCCCCGCATGGAACCGGGCATCGCGCTGTCGCCGGCCGTCTGGGCCGCCGTGGCCGCCACGCTGTTCGCGGCGGGCTTCGCGCAGGGCGCGCTCGGCTTCGGCTTTCCCGCGATCTCGGCGCCCATTCTGTTTCTCATGATGGACGTGAAGACTGCCATCGTGCTCAACCTGCTGCCGAACTTCGCGGTCAACCTCTACAGCATCGTGCGCGGCGGCCACTGGCGGCAGAGCCTCGGCGTGCACTGGCCGGTGGCGGTGTGGGTGCTCGTCGGCGCGTGGCTGGGCACGACGGTGCTGATCGTGTCGCCGCAGGAACCGCTCCGCCTGCTGCTCGCACTGGTGATCTTCGCCTACCTTGCGCAGCAGCGGCTCGCGCAGCTCGACTGGTCGTGGCTCACGCGGCACCGGCGGCTGTCGGCCGCGGCGTTCGGGCTGGTGGGCGGCTTTTTCTCGGGCGCGGTCAACCTGGCGCTGCCGCCGCTGCTGATCTACTTCATGCTGCTCGGGCTGGAGGCGCAGGCGATGACGCAGATCCTCAACCTGTGCTTCATCGGCGGCAAGACGATGCAGGGCGCGCTGCTGGTGGCCGCCGGCGAAATCCGGGTGAACGCAATACTCGCCAACATTCCGCTCACGCTGGTGGCCTTCGCCGGCCTCGCGCTTGGCGTGCGTCTGCAGCAGCGCTTCTCGGGCGCGCATTACCAGCGCCTGCTGCGGCTGTTTCTGTTCGTGATCGCGCTCGTGCTGATCGGGCAGGCGCTGCGCGGGTTCGTGTGAACCCGTCGTCCGGTCAGCGCGCGGCGGCCGGGCGGCCCAGCACGATGTCGAAGCGCGCCGCGTAGCCGCCGGCCACGGGCTTCGCCGCCGCCACCAGGGCGCGATCGACGCCGCGCTCGGAGCGGAAATAGAGCTGCGTCACGAGCGGCGCGAAGCGCGGGTGGCTTACGCGGTAGTGGATGTGCGGCGGTCGCCCCGGGTATTCGCCGGGCATGAGCGTGGTGTAGCGGTAGCGGCCCTGCTCGTCGGCGGCGAGCGTCGCGCGCAGCAGGCAGTCCGGATCGTCGCGCCGCGCCCGGTCCACCATCGTGTAGTGGCCGCCGGCGTCGGCCTGCCAGACCTCGACCGTTGCGCCGCGCAGCGCGCCGCAATCGGGCAGGCCGTACACGGTGCCCTCGACCGTGAGCCGCGCGCCCTTCGCGCCCGCGCAGAGATCGGCCTGTGCCGGGGCGTTGGGCACGTAAAACGGCCCGAGCGCATCGCGCGGCGTGGCCACGCAGACGTCGAGCGCGCGCGCCGCGCCCGGCAGCGCGAACAGGCCCGCAAGAACGATGCGCCGCCGCACGGCCGATCGGGTCATCCCGGTACCTGCATGCCCCGCTGCACCGCCGGCCGCGCGCCGATGGCGTCGAACCAGCGTTTCAGGCGTGGATAGTCCGCGCCCAGGTTAATCGGGTGCCACTCGTAACGCGCGACCCACGGGTAGGTGGCGATGTCCGCGATCGAGTATTCGTCCGCGAGATACTCGTGCTGCGCAAGATGGTCGTCGAGCACCTTGTAGAGCCGCTTCTGCTCGGTGGTGTAGCGCTCGATCGCGTACGGCACCTGCTCTTTCGCCGAGCGCAGGAAATGGTGCACCTGGCCGAACATCGGCCCCACGCCGCCCATCTGGAACATCAGCCACTGCAGCGCGGTGTAGCGGCCGCGCTTCGACGCCGGCAGGAAGCGGCCGGTCTTCTCCGCGAAATAGATCAGGATCGCGCCGGACTCAAACAGCGCGAGCGGCTGGCCGTCCGGGCCCTCGCCGTCCACGATGGCCGGGATCTTGCTGTTCGGACAGACGGCGACGAATTCCGGCTTGAACTGGTCACCCTTGCCGATGTTGATGGCGTGCGCCCGGTAGGGAAGCCCCGTTTCCTCGAGCAGGATGGAGACCTTGCGGCCGTTGGGCGTGCTCCACGTGTACAGATCGATCATCGCGTTATCCTTTGCGGGTTCAATGGGCGTGCAGGGCGCGCTTCACGGCATCCAGCCGCGCGGCGTCCACGTTCAACTTGATCTGGCGCGGGTCTTCCGCCGCGCGGGCAATGGCGCCGGCGTCGATGGTGCTTGCCGCGTCCAGCGCCCGGCGCAACCGCTCGCGGGCGCCGTCCTCGTCGGCTTCGTTCGTAAACGCGGCGTCCAGCAGCGCCACGAAACGGTCCGGTCGGCGCCACGCATCCGTCGCACCGAACAGGTCCAGCAGCGCGCGCGGCTCCAGCGCCACGGCATCGAGAATGATATTGCCGTGCCGCGCCGCCAACAGCGCAAGATCGCGGCATTCGCCGGGCACCTTGAGGCGGCTCGCCAGCGATTCCACTGCCAGCGGATCGAGCCCACGAGTCAGCACCGCAAAGCGCACCTCCAGCCCGGCGCCGGGCAGGCTTTCGACGCCGGCCAGTGTCACGCGCAGCGGGTCTTGCCCGGGCAGCGAGGCACAGCCCGCGATGGCGCTGGTCAGCAAGATCAACAGAAGGCGGCGTGACATGTCTGGGAGCCTGTTGCGGTGGACGAGGACGCGGATTTTAGCGGCGCCGGCAACGCCAGCCCGGCATGCGACAGGCGTGACAAGGCACCAGCCCGGCGTGCAGTGGGCCCCTGTTCGAGGGGGGTCGGCAGCGCCTGAAATCAGCAACCGGCGCAGTACCGCCGAATA